>NZ_JBFRKI010000001.1:0-73944 GCF_041469245.1 Vibrio sp. 10N.286.51.B11
GCTCGAAATCGTTCACCTCCGCCGAAACGCCCGCTGCCGTGATACTGATGTTGCCGGCCGCATCGACACTGTAGAAACCGTCTTCACTTGTGGCGCTTAAGGTGCCGTCACTGTGTTTGAACTCGTATTTGGTCACGCCATCCAGATCGCTGCCGGACAAGGTACCCACCACCGCGCCCGCCACTTGGTTTTCCGCATAACTTAGTTCTTGGTTAAAAAATAAAGAGTCGTCATCTACAGGCGTCACGCCAATATCAACAGTAATAGTATCTGTGCCTCCATTCCCGTCGCTAACTACAACGGTGAAGCTATCGCTTCCGTTGTAGTTTTCGTCTGGCGTATAGGTCCAATTACCATTTTCATCAACGACTACAGAACCGTTTGACGGATCTGTGCCTTTTGAGAATGTTAACGAGTCTCCGTCCGTATCTGTTGCGTTTAGCGTTCCGCTTACTGGGGTATCTTCGTCGGTGGTTACTGAAAGGTCATTACCTATCGGCGCGTCATTTACGGGAGTTACGCCAACGTTAACCGTAATTGTGTCAGTACCACCATTTCCATCATCGACGATAACCGTAAAGCTATCGGTACCGTTGTAGTTTTCGTTGGGGGTATAAGTCCAATCACCATTTTCATCGACAACGACAGTACCGTTTGATGGATCGGTGAACTTAACGAAAGACAGCGAATCGCCATCTTCATCTGATGCTGACAACGTTCCGCTTACTGGAGTATCTTCATCGGTTGTAAATGAGAGAGTGTCACCGACAGGCGAGTTATTGGTATCAACAAAGGTAGGGGCGCTATTAGTTTGCTCAAACGAACGGAATTGCTCTAGAAGGCTCAGGCTTTGAGTTCGCGACATGCCCAGCGCTTCAAATCCCGTTGTTATAAATTCGGTTGCTGGGATCGTTTCTTCACCGTCTCGCTCTACAGTCCCACTAGTTGCCAAGCTAGAACCATTTTGACCAGCAGCGGTAGCGAACTCATCTCCTAACTCAGTAGGGTCTTCACCTTCTTCTAATGCGGCAAAAATATTTGCGATATCCTGGTCTAGTTCAACTTCACCGTCTTCAGGTGAAAAACGCTTAACTGATACCTGAGGTTCATTAGGTCCATTTTGAGATTCAAGAGTTACATCTCCAGCCTGTAGAGGCTCTCCCTCTTCGAGTACTCTAACCGTGCCATCAACTGAAATAACAATGCGCTGACCCAATGCAAGAGCACCGGTCAAATTCAATGCTGTAATGTCCATATCACCCCCTAAAAACCATTTTCGCTTGTCACGTCAACTTTGTGACATCTTATTTATAATATTAGCCGAAATATAACATTTAACATCACATAATTCCTAGTTATGAATCGTGCATTTAACATACCGAGTGACAAGGTAATGACGCTGATCACATCACACAATAATGAAAGTGCTCACACTATCAATATAAGTTATTGTGTTTGCGAAAAATAACAGAGCTAAAAACGTAAAATTGACGTTCTCAAAATCATCATAAAACGCACAGCAAACTGTTAACAACTTTACAACCATTTACGGTAGCTTCTCGAGCGAACGTTATTTTTTTGGCGGTTCATCTAAATTTCGTATCTAGCACATTAAAAAGCGTAGGTTTAGATGCAGTCCAATTTGGAGAGATGGAAATTGAATTACATTCAAACGACAACATTAGGGTTAGCTATAGCGCTAAGTTTGCCGACAACAGCACAAACCTTAGAGCAAGCCGTTGCGTTTACATTAGAAAGCAACCCTGAAATCAAAAGTGCTTATAACGAATATATCAGTAAGCGTTATCTTAACGACGCTTCTGGTGGTGCTTATCGACCAAGTATAGACTTAGATGGTGGGATTGGTTATGAACATACTGATCTAGCAACCAACCAAGACACTACCGATCTGACTAGAAAAGAAGCAACGATCACCTTGACCCAGTTAATATGGGATGGCGCTAATACATCCAATGATATTGACCGTACTGCGGCTGATGCAGAGTCCGTGCGCTATCAACTACTATCTAACGCGCAAGACATCGCTTTAGAAGTAACAAAGGTTTATCTTGATGCAGTGAAAGCCTATGAAGTGCTTTCTCTTTCGGAAAGTAACTTAGCGACGCACAAAGAGATATATAACGATATTCGTAAGCGCGTGGAATCAGGTATTGGTTCAACCGCAGATATGTCACAAGTTGAAGCTCGTATTGCGAAAGCGCACGGGAATTTGCTTGCTGCTCAAAACAACCTTTTTGATACGCATACTCAGTTTAAAAGACTTGTTGGTCAATCTCCTTTAGGGTTAACTTTCCCTCGCGCAGATGCGGGTGCAATTCCTTATACCGTTGATGGTGCGTTGGCAAAAGCGTTTAACCAGCATCCAGTCATTAAGATTGCACAAGCCGATGTTGACTCAGCGAAGTTCCAATACAAACAATCTAAGAGTACCAACTACCCGACTGTTTCTTTTGAAGCCGCTCAAACTTGGCGTGATGACGCCGGTGGTACAGAAGGCAGCAGCGATGAGTTTTCTGCCATGGTTCGTTTAAGATACAACCTTTACAATGGTGGTTCGGATCAAGACCGCACAGAAAGTGCAGCCTACCAACTCAACAAAGCCAAGGACCTTCGCGAAAGTACTTACCGCAATGTAGAAGAGAGTCTACGTCTATCATGGAGCGCACTTGATTTAACGGTTCAGCAAAAAGAGTTCCTATCTGACCACGTAGACTCGGCATCAGACACGGTAATCTCATATGAGAAACAATACCGTATCGGTAAACGTACCCTTCTCGACTTACTTAACACTGAGAATGAATTATTCGAAGCTCGTAAAGGCTATTTAGATGCTAAGTATGACGAGCAATACGCAAAATATCGCGTAATGAACGCAACTGGTAACCTACTCATCGGTTTACGAGTTGAGATCCCAGAAGAATGGAATGAAAAGGTGGAATATTAATGAAGCTTACCAACACAGTATTATCGCTTTGCTTCATGGTTGTATCTGCCAATGTTTTAGCTGAAAACAACGAAGATGAATTCGAATATCGCGCTCTACCGCCGGCCACTCAAATTTACGATCTTCAAGATGATGACAATGACGGTGTAATAAACGCGCGAGATTTATGTCCCGATACACAAATTGGTGCCGAGATCGATAACGACGGTTGTGGATCATATTTCGAGTCATCGGAAAAGAAAGAGCTGCATATACTCTTCGCTAATAATTCAACGGAAATAAACCCTGTCTTTCTAGGGCAGATACGCCAAATGGCGGCATTTTTAAAGCGCTACGAAAGTACCAGCATTGAATTGCAAGGTTATGCCAGCAAAGTAGGTAACGCGGAACATAACCTAAAGCTTTCGAAAGAACGTGCATCACATGTAAGACGAGCGCTAATTAGCAACGGTATTCAGCCATCTAGAGTCAGCATCGTAGGTCATGGTGATTCTGAATTCAGCAGTGATGACACCCAAATCAATCACGCACTACATCGAAAAGTTGTTGCTTCCGTTGTTGGATTTAAGGGTAATATCAAAGAAGAATGGCACATCTTCACCAAAATTAAAAAGTAGGCGTACCCAGCTTTTACCATACTGAAACGTTATCTTAAGTTAACGTTTCAGTATGGTGATAATTCCTTGAATAGCATATACCTAAGCCGTCTATAATGTTAATCTTGCCACGTTATCAACATAGAGAATTAATCCATGAGCAAACTAACAGCTGATACTCAAGCAAATCTAGAACTTTTCGTTTCTGAAACACAAGAAACTAAACTGGTATGGGGCCTTCGCAACGAAGAAGGTTGGCTAGCATGTGACTCAAGTGAATTCGAAAACAGCGAAGTGATGCCATTCTGGTCTTCAAAAGAAGATGCTCAAACTCACAACGTTGAAGAGTGGGCTGACTTCGAAGTATTAGAAATTCCACTAGATATCTTTGTAGAAGATTGGTTACTGACTCTTGCTGAAGACGGCGTTCTTGTTGGTACTAACTGGAATGCAACATTAGAAGGCAAAGAACTTGAGCCTTCTGACCTAGCGAAATTATACATCTAATTTCCGATATCGGTCGCACGATTCGCGCGACCGATATACCTCTGATTAGTATCAATAAATTAGAGACCTACCTCGCATAACCACGTAGTCGCACCATTCAAAATTTGAAGCAACATCAAACTAATAATAGAATATCGTTCTTTATCTGATTAATCGTCTCTTGTGAATCACTTCGTTTTTGTTACCTTTCTACTATTCATTAGCTTTTGTTCTTATAGCCAAGTATCAACATCAGATCGTGACCACAATTCACCAGTCTATACCTCCAATCTAAGCTCTACTCCAAATGCTGATTGGAACGCGCTTTATCTCTCTACTTTAAACCACTCTCCTGAGCGCGCATTAAACATGCTGCAAACACGCTACATCGGCTCAACGGTTTATGGAGATAAGCTTTACCTTGCGTCTCTTCTGTATCAATACATGAGCCACCGAGATCAGCCGTTCTACGGAATCGCTTCAAACGACAATGACTACCAAGCGATAGAAACAGCGTTTATTTCTGCTCTGAGGAAAGACGGCAAAGGCCAATATGAACAAGCACAACAAGGCTTTCTAACACTTTTGGCGAAAATGCAATCTCGCAGTGATTTAACTGGTAAAGCCTTACTAAAGTACCAGCTATGCCGATCGCTTAACGAGCAAGCTAAATACCATCAAGCGAACTATTACTGCTCTGCCCTTCAGTCAGATTTACATGACATCGCTGACCCTGTATTACCAAAATTCGGGACTTATCGAGTCATCGCGAACAATCATCATTTCCGCAGTGACTATCAAGCTGCACTAGACACCTACCTATCACTAATAAACGTGTTTCCACAAGGGCATGATATTTCAGGGGTTTACAACGATGTGGGTAACTTGCTCAAAGAATTAAAGCAATATGAAAAATCGGCGGAGTATCTAGAGCAAGCTCTCATTCTCAGAGTAAACGCTTCAGATTTAATGAAAGCACAAGTGCATCACAGCCTTGCGGATCTCTACCTTAACCAAGAGCAAAGTGAACTAGCAATTCACCACTTTCAGACAGCAAGAACACTGCTGAGCTCAACGTCGCATAGCTACGGTATTGCACTCACAAGTCTTGGCTTAGGAAAAGCGTACACTCAAACGAAAAACTATGATGTGGCGAGAACCTACCTAATTGAGTCTCTTTCAGCTTCGAGCGAACTGAGCAATGATGTCATTCGCATCAATGCTTACTTGGCGATCAGCGATATGTTCGAAGAACAGAAACTGCCAACGGAAGCACTCAACTATGCTCAACAAGCGCTAGAATTAGCTGAACAAGTCACAAGGCATAAATACATCGCGCAGTCACTTCTTCAGCTTTCTGATATTCATCAATCACTCAGCGATTACCAACAAGCTTTCTATTTCTACCAGCGATACTCTTCAATACAAATGGAAGCTAGAGATATCGACAATCGACTCGCACTCGAAGCGCTCGGCCTGACGCACGCCAAATATGAACAAGAACTAGAAAGCTCTTTCCTGACACATCAGACGAAACTCGACCGCGTTCAAATTGAAAAAATGGAACATCAAAGATGGATGTACAACATCGTTGTTATTCTGTTGCTTTGCGCTGCAAGCTTCACGGTATTGATAAACAAAACGGTTCGCGCAAAAGCAGCAATTGATGGCTTAACGAAAGCATATAGCCGAACTGAGATAATTCGAAGAATCAAAAGAGTGAAACGCTGTAAAGGGACGGACAAACAGCATGTGCTCGTGCTGCTCGATCTAGATAAGTTTAAGAAGATTAATGATGAGCATGGGCACCCTACTGGTGATCGGGCACTGGTCCATATTAGTGATCAAATTAGAAAACACTTAGTGAATGGTGAATTGTTTGGTCGCTTAGGGGGTGAAGAATTTGTCATCATATTAACCGATACCCCACCAGCAGAGGTACGAGAACGCGTTGAAGAGTTGCACTACGCCATTTCAAGCACTGTCTTTTTATCAGAAAGCAAAAAGTCACTTAATGTGACCGCGAGTTTTGCTTATCTAGCAACCTCAAACGCATTAAGTGACTTTGATGACTTGTATTCAGTGCTCGACCAAGCACTCTATCAAGCCAAAAGCAACGGCCGAAACTGCATCATTGATGCTTACAACGAACCAATTGATTGACCTGAGGTTATTTATTCTCAGTCTGTTTGCGAACCAACTCAGCCATAATACCTTCACGATCACCTAGGTAATCGTTAAGGCCAACTTTACGCAGTTCACACGCTGGGCAATCGCCACAACCATCCCCGACAATGCCATTGTAACAAGTCAGTGTTTTATTTCGAACAAGCTCAAGTGCTGAGTACTGGTCGGCCAACGCCCATGTTTCAGCTTTGTTGAGCCACATTAACGGTGTTTTAATATCAAGCGGCTTGTCCATACCTTGTACAAGCGCAGAGTTCATCGCTTTCACAAAGTCATTACGACAATCAGGGTAGCCTGAGAAATCAGTTTCACACACGCCCGTGATTACGGTATTTGCACCGATTTGGTAAGCGTAAATACCCGCTAGAGTCAGAAATAGAATATTACGACCAGGAACGAATGAATTCGGCAGCCCATTCTCTTGCAGCTCATGAGACACAGGAATATCGTCACGAGTCAAAGAGCTGATAGCCAGTTCATTCAACAGAGTCACATCCATCACTTTGTGCGCTTTCACACCAAGCTCTTTCGACAATGACTCAGCAACTTCAATCTCGAGTCTATGGCGCTGACCATAATCAAACGTAATCGCATGAACTTCATCATACTTTTTTAATGCTTGAACAAGACACGTTGTTGAGTCTTGACCACCACTGAATACTACCACTGCTTTTTTCATCTTAAATCCTTACGAGAACCTTCTACTAGCGACTTATCTTGCCCAGTAAAAATACAACCTATGCGATGCTCAAATATTTGTGAGTTTGTATTGATAAGCGCCAATTGCGCTCAATGCAGGTATCAATACAAAGCTGAGTAGCGCGGTCTTTTTGGCTGATTGGTTGCAGAGCGATAACAGTGTCGTTAGGAACTGCTGCTCGCTCCAATAAACCGTCAAGTTGTTCGATGTCTTTGCTTGTACCTACTGGATGCTTAATTTCGTTAGCACGTTGCAAGGCGCTATCTAAGATTTCCAGTTTCGCTTTCATCGCCACTTTCGGTGACACCGTAACCCAAGTGTCCGGTGTGGCTTTAACTTCTGATGTTCCGCTAGTCTCAATCTGACAGCGACAACCGTGCTGCTCAAACGCTTCAGTAAGAGGAACAAGATCATAAATGCATGGCTCACCACCAGTAATCACAATGTGCTTAGCAGTGTAACCTTGCTTGATATATTCATTCACGATTCCTTGAGCATCGATTGCTGACCAAGTAGGTGAATCTTCTGTCTTAACCATAATATCGCCAAGGCTGGTTTCCTCTTCTGGCAACGCTTCCCAGGTCTGCTTGGTATCACACCAAGAACAGCCCACTGGGCAAATTTGCAGACGAACAAAAACAGCGGGAACGCCAGTAAACACGCCCTCACCCTGAATGGTTTCAAACATTTCATTAATCTTGTACAACTTTCCCTCAGCTCAATCATTTGATGAAATTAATCAACCGCAGACCTTAAAGCACTTCCCCCTTTTGGTCAAACAAATGAGTACTGATAAATGAGTTGATCAAAGCCCTAGCCTGAACTTTCAAGTTCCCTTATCCTTTCGCCCATAGATTTCGTTAGCTTTTAATTTTTTAGTAAGGAACAACATGTACAAACTGATTGCTCTTGATATGGATGGCACACTACTCAACAGTGAAAAAGTGATTTCTCAAGAGAACAAAGACGCAATCGCCAAAGCACGAGCTGCAGGTGTGAAAGTAGTTCTCGCTTCTGGTCGCCCTTTAGAAGGCATGCAAAGCAAATTAGATGAGCTTTCGATTGACGGCGAAGATGACTTTGTACTCTTCTACAACGGCTCTATGGTTCAGAACGTATCGACAAAAGAGATCATTCACAGTGAGATCAGCAACGGTAAAGCCGCAAAAGAGATTGCTGCCCTCGCTGAACAGCTTGGTGGTTATGTCCATGCTTTCAGCAAGATCCACGGCTTAATCACACCTGAGAACAATGAGTACACTGGTATTGAAGCGCGTATTAATTGCTTAGATATAACCGAGTTCGACTTTTCTCAACTAGAAGATGACCACGAAATCATCAAAACTATGATTGTCGCTGAACCAAGCAAGCTGACTGAAATCATCGGTAAGTTGCCACAAGAGCTTAAGACTCAGTTTACTATCGTACAAAGTGCACCATTCTTCTTAGAGTTCCTAAACCCGAAATCAAACAAGGGTGTCGGTATTGAAGCGATAGCGAAACACTTAGGCATTAAAGCGGAAGAAGTCATCTGCATGGGTGATGCTGAAAACGATCACCATATGCTTGAATACGCTGGCCTTGGCATTGCAATGGAAAACGCAATGGAAGAAACCAAGAAACTGGCGGATCACATCACAGCTAGCAACGACGACCATGGTGTAGCGGTCGCGATTGAGAAGTTTATCTTCAACTCATAAACGCTCAACAGGTTCTAATAAGAATTACTTTTTGCTTGTTTCAGAAATGACAAAGGCTGTGCACTGCACAGCCTTTTTGATTTTGTGTTAGTCGAGTCGCTTACTCTCTTTTCCATGGCAGACGAAATGCCACCACACCAAACAGAATCAAGATTGGGAAACGTAACGTTTCAACAATAAATGAAGCAATACCGCTGAAAGAGACAAAGCTTCCAGCCCAGCTAATCAGCAAATTTCCCGCTAACAACATCGCCATCACTCCAAGAACGATCTTGAATGAGAACTGACCAACCAAAGGTTTCGAGTCTGTTAACGTCACTAGGCATGCAATCGTCATCAAAATCGCCACCCAGAATGAGAATGTTGGCAGTGGCCATATCACCGTCAGAACAATCGACAGTAAGCACAATGCCCACCAAACACCTTTAGAACTCAATAAGGCGCTAATATCAACATCCGGTTTCGCGTCTAATCTCACGATATGCCACGTCGTTAAAGCGCCTAATACGCCACCCATTAATACATCACTAAAAAACGCACTACCTGAATAAGACTTAAATAGCATGATCCACAGCAGGCCAGCGAGCACTACCAGAATGGCTTTTTGCTCCAAGAGGCGCTTTAGTTTCCAAAAGACTAACAAGGTTAAACTGACCCACAAGGCAGCCAACAGACTTGGAAAACTATACCCACTGCTCATCACCAGTTTCAATGTTGGCATGTAAGCGTGTGGACGTGGAAAACCAAAACCTTGGTGCGCGATTAAAGTAAGTAGTGTCACCGAGATCAAAGTGAAGCCAAACTTCAACGCGAAGTTACGGCCAAAGTACCAAGCAATTAACGGCAATATCACAATGAAGACCCATGGCTTGGCCAACAAGTCAGTCAAAAGCACAGTATTCGCAAATACGCTTGGCATCTTATCGAACGTGTTTTGAAGTGACACAATCCAATTTAATTCAACTTGATGGACTTTGGGTGCCGCGCCCACCAGCTCAGTCACATACGTCACCGGTTGATCTGTCGCAGATAAAAACAGCTCGTTAATCTCAGACCACTGTTCTGGGTAGCGGTATTGGTGATCTTGCAATTCAGTAGGAGGAAGTAACATCGCTCGGCTGACTTCCACGCCATAATGAGGAGCAAACCAAATCGGCAGCTCAAAGCCACCTAACTCATTTCGAGCCTTGTAACTGATCACTTCAGAGTCAGAAATACAATCAAACACGACGGCACTGTCGGTATAACCTAGCACATCACCGACCGTTACCGACAAACCAGCCTCTTCCCACGTTTCACGTTGCGCCGCGACGGCTGGCGGCTCACCTGAAACAACAGTGCCTCCCGGTAGAGACAATTGACCGGTGATCAACTCATCAACCAACACGATTTGGTTATCAGCACGTACTACACACAAGGCGCCCGCGATATGATCGGGCAAAGTGTCGTTTGCCCAAGCGGAAGTAGTACTCAAAAGAGACAGTATGAAAACTAATAAATATCGAATAACCAACGAGTTTACCTAAAAAATAATAGAAGAATATTGAAGACTGCTGTTGCAGTTGAACTATTGTAATCAAAGCCACACAAAATCGCTGTCTACGTTTTGTGCAAAGCCTTCCTCATCCATTGAATGTGAGGTGTGAACCCCATTTTTTGATAGAAGTCCTTGGCAGGCGAGTTAAAGTCCCAAACTTCTACAAAGACTTGTTCAACCCCATAATCATCAAAAGTACTTTCAACTTTGTTAAACAACTTTTCAGCAATCGATTCTTTTCGATAATCAGGCAAGACAAACAGTTCATCGACACTTCCCATCGGCACTGGTTTGCTGACCGTTGAGATAAGCTCACAAAAATGCCCAGAGATAAAGCCAACAATGAGCTCTCCTTTTAATGCCACATAAACCAAACATTCAGGGTCATCCAAGTATCGTGCAATGCTTTTTTCCTGCTCAATCTCTTCTGCCGTTTTAAAGTGCTCTGGGCTAGCAAGGTGGTGGTGATGGTGGAGATCGAACATTAACTCGTTAAGTTGTTCTAAATCCGCGTGCTTTGCGGCCCTTAAGGTGACATTCATGACTATTGCGCTTCTCAAACCAAATTAATATCTAAACTGAGTCTAGTTTACTTGGCGTGAGTATCTATACAAGTTATTGAATTAATTCATTGTTTGAAGTGTGTATTTTAGATACAAAAACGGCCACATTACGTGGCCATTCTGTTTGAATGATTTTGAATTAAACGAATATCGAAGCTATGTTTTTTGCTGTGGCTTTTGCTGTAGCTTCAGCTTTATGCACCGTTATCTTCTTTCTCTTCTTTGAGATCAGCAAGCTGCTGTTCCAGTTCAATAAGCTTAATTTCCGCCTCTACTTCCGCAACTCGCTTTTCTGCATCAGTGCGATTGTCTTGCGCTAGACCATCAGCAGTAACTTGGGTTCGTTGTGCGTTTCTTGCATCGTCCGTATCTTTCATTGAACCCGCAACACCACCAGTCACACCACCTAATGCAGCGCCCTTAACGGCTAAACTCGCATCTCCAGTTAGAGCGCCGGCTGTTGCTCCTAATAAAGCACCACCTACCGCACCACGATTACGTGCGGCATTCTCATTTTCGTTATCCATTGCTGGTGATGCGCAACCAGAAAGAGTCACAATCAGTGTCGCTAAAAGAAAAGGTTTAGTGAATTTCATAGGAGTCTCGCTTAGTTCTTCGTTTTGAGTAGAACCATCTTAAGCAGAGCCGTTAATAAGATAAATAAAGCCACGTTTAGACGATACATCATGTTCAGCTATGTATTATTCAGCCATCGCATAACTGATTAATGATATATAGCTTTGAGCTCGCTTTATCCTCACCAACAAAAAAGGCGACCAATAAGGTCGCCTCAATCGCGCTTTCTCTATAATTCTTGCCTTTCACATATCTCTTAGCCTTTAGACCAAAAGTTTTGCATGTTTGCTACGCTAGGTGGTGGCCTAACACCACAATCTCGATAATGATTTTTATCGCCGATCCCCAGTATCTTGCCATTTTCGTCATCAATCATAGCCGCAACTTTAACACCGTCTCCCACATGGCGAGTTAACACGACAATTTCACCAGCTCTTTCAGACCTTACTGCGCCTAAGATTTGATATTCGTAGCGGCCTTTCCTTGAATTAACGATCATCTTCGAGTTAATAGGGTCGGCTTCATATCCCACACCAATATCAAAAACCGCTTGATAGAGATCGACGCCAGTCTTTGATACACATTTAAATACCTTGGGATGACTCAAAGGTTCTAACAACGCTCTACTCGCTTCATCCTTTGAAATACTGGCACTAGCAGCACCACTGACCAATAAAGCAATCAACAAAAAGTAAGCTCGCATAAAAAGACCTCAATATGTGGGATTCATAATGAGGTCATAGTAAACGCAATGGATAAGCGGATGAATAAAGTAGAGTTTAGGTAAACCATCACGCCGGATTATGTATAAATCAACAAGCCGAAGGTGAGATTACCTAAACTGCGACGTCTATTTGCCGAGCTTTTCAGCAATTTCAGTTAAGCTGGTAGGGTCGTCAATAGTTGAAGGCACCACATATTGTTCACCTTCTGCGATCTGCCGGATCGTTCTACGTAAGATCTTACCTGAGCGTGTCTTAGGTAACCTCTCAACAACCAAGGCTTGCTTAAAACAAGCTACCGCGCCGATCTCATTACGAACCTTGCCAACCAATTCCCTTTGCAACTCAATGCCATCGACTTTTACGCCATCTTTTAACACAACTAGACCTAAAGGAAGTTGTCCTTTCAAGTCATCGTGAATCCCGACTACCGCACATTCTGCAATGGCTGGGTGACCACCCACGATCTCTTCCATTTCTCCAGTCGACAGACGGTGTCCCGCTACGTTTATCACATCGTCGATACGGCCCATAATAAATAGATACCCATCTTCATCGAGATAGCCACCGTCCCCAGAAACATAATAGCCTGGGAATTGGCTCAGATAGCCAGATTCAAATCGATCATGATTACGCCAAACCGTTGGCAGACAACCGGGTGGTAGTGGACGTTTGAGTGCAACAAAGCCTTGCTGATTTGGCTGTGCCGTTTCACCCAATTCATTAAGAATCTCGACTTGGTAACCGGGCACAGGCTTAGTTGAAGAACCTGCTTTCACTGGCAAAGATTCCAGCCCTGTCGGATTGGCAGAAATAGCCCAACCCGTTTCGGTTTGCCACCAGTGGTCAATAACCGGTTTATTGGTATGAGACTCAACCCAATCCAATGTTGGCGGGTCCAAACGCTCTCCCGCCATAAAAATCGACTTGAGCGATGATAAGTCATACTTGGTGAGTAACTCGCCTTCAGGATCTTCTTTCTTGATAGCTCTAAATGCCGTTGGCGCAGAAAATAACACATCGACGTTGTACTCTTCACACACACGCCAGAATGCCCCCGGATCTGGCGTTCTAACTGGCTTTCCTTCAAACAAGATGGTTGTGCAACCATGAATCAATGGCGCATACACAATATAGGAATGCCCCACTACCCAGCCGACATCAGAAGCCGCCCAAAACACACCATCTTGCGGCATATCGTAGATAGTGCTCATCGAGTATTTCATCGCGACCGCATGACCACCATTATCGCGCACCACGCCTTTTGGCTTACCCGTCGTCCCTGATGTATACAAGATATATAGTGGGTCAGTCGCTAGAACAGGCACACATACGTGAGGCAAAGCATCCTCAACAGCTTGCTGCCAAAGTACATCACGTTCGTTGTTCAATTCGGCTAGAGACTGCTCTCTTTGGAATACCACCACTTTCTCAGGCTTCCATCGGCTGTCCATGATCGCGCGATCGACCATCGGCTTATATGGCAGGACTTTATTTGTCTCGACACCGCAGGATGCAGTAATCAACACCTTGGGCTCGGCATCTTCAATTCGAACGGCAAGCTCATGAGGGGCAAAACCACCAAACACCACCGAATGCACCGCACCTAGTCGTGCACAGGCCAACATTGCCATCGCCGCTTCAGGAATCATTGGCATGTAGATCACCACACGATCACCTTTGGTAACGCCTTGCGTGGCTAACATACCAGCGACTTTAGCCACTTGGTTACGCAATTGATTGTAAGTGTACGAGGATTGAGTTCCTGTAACTGGAGAGTCGTAAATCAGTGCGGTATTGTCACCTCGCCCATTTTCACAATGATAATCCAGCGCGAGCCAGCAGGTGTTCATCACCCCATCAGGAAACCAACGCTCAATTCCGTTATCGTCAGTTTGTAATATCGTTTTAGGTGACTCAAACCAATCAATTGCTTGTGATTGTGTTTCCCAAAACGAATTTGGGTCTTCCCTCGCCCATTGATACTCGGTGATGTAATCTGTTTTTCTAGTCATTCGATTCGTAGCAGACATAGTGCATCCTCCATGATTTATCCATTTGTCCAAGCAACTAGCTTTTAGCAGTGTCACTTGGGTGCACTCTTTTCTCAGCGTAATGTTCGTGAACATTTAACCGTTCACGACAATCGCTTTACTTGGGAAAAGGCACACGAATGGCACCTTCCATGATCACTCGGGCACTACGACTCATAATCGCCCTCTCTATTTTCCACCCACTTTCGGCCTGCAGCGCTTTCGCACCTACCTTTAAGGTTCCTGACGGGTGTCCAAAGGTCACGAAATCACGACTTCCCTCACCGGCTGCCAAGTTCACTAAGGTGCCAGGAACACTTGCCGCTGAAGCAATAGCAACCGCAGCCGTACCCATCATGGCATGGTGCAGTTGCCCCATAGACAAAGCACGCACCAGAAGGTCAGTATCTTCGACAGCAACCGATTTACCACTGGAAGCTTGGTACGCTTGAGGCTTAGCAACAAACGCGACTTTAGGTGTATGTTGACGTGATTCAGCTTGTTCTAAAGAATCAATAAGACCCATTGCTACTGCACCATGTGCTCGTATGGATTCAAACAGAGCCAAGGCTTTGGTATCACTATTGATATCTGATTGAAGTTCAGTGCCTTGGTAGCCAACCGATTCAGCATCAACAAAAATGGTGGGTATCCCAGCATTAATGTATGTCGCTTTGATGCAACCCAGATCGGGAGCATCTAAAAAATCGACAACATTCCCTGTTGGGAACATAGAGCCACTCGCATCGGCGGGGTCTAGGAAATCAACTTGGATCTCAGCGGCGGGGAAAGTCACACCGTCGAGTTCAAAATCACCTAACTCTTGAACTTCGCCACCAGCGATAGGTACATGAACAATAATGGTTTTCTCTATGTTCACTTGCCATACTCGCACCTCGACCACACCGTTTTCTGGAATACGATTCGAGTCGACTAGGCCACTATGAATAGCAAATGGGCCCACTGCAGCAGACAGATTGCCGCAGTTACCACTCCAGTCCACAAACGGCTTATCAATGGCAACTTGGCCGAATAGGTAGTCAACATCGTGATCGGCTTTACTACTTTTCGAAACAATCACGGTTTTACTGGTACTGGATGTTGCACCACCCATACCATCGGTTTGTTTGCCATAAGGATCTGGACTACCAATCACGCGCAGAAGTAATGCGTCTCGAGCTTCTCCGGCAACTTGCGCAGCTTCAGGTAAGTCACTTAAGTTGAAAAAAACGCCTTTGCTTGTTCCGCCCCGCATGTAGGTAGCAGGTACTTTTATCTGTTTGATGTTCATAACTAGCTCCTACTGTGAAAGAAAGTCTTTGGCAAAACGCTGCAACACACCACCAGCGCTATACACATTCACTTCATCTGCGGTATCTAATCGACAGGTTACTGGCACATCAAGCTTTTCACCGCTTTTACGAGTGATCACTAAAGCCAAGTCTGAACCTGCTTCAATGTCGCCGTACACGTCGTAAAGCTCGGTACCGTCCAATTCTAAGGTATTGCGATTGGTCCCCGCTTTGAATTGCAGAGGCAACACGCCCATGCCAACCAAGTTGGTTCTGTGAATTCGTTCAAACCCTTCAGCAACAATCACTTCAACACCCGCTAAACGCACACCTTTGGCTGCCCAATCACGTGATGAACCTTGTCCATAATCGGCACCAGCAACGACAATCAAGGGTTGTTTACGATTCATGTAAGTTTCTATCGCTTCCCACATTCGCGTAACTTGACCTTCAGGTTCAACTCTTGCTAATGAACCTTGCACGACTTCTCCAGCGTCCTTCACCATTTCGTTAAACAGCTTAGGGTTGGCGAATGTT
This sequence comes from Vibrio sp. 10N.286.51.B11, assembly GCF_041469245.1. NCBI lineage: Bacteria > Pseudomonadati > Pseudomonadota > Gammaproteobacteria > Vibrionales > Vibrionaceae > Vibrio > Vibrio sp. 10N.286.51.B11. The sequence goes on from NZ_JBFRKI010000001.1 coordinate 15,895, forward strand.
GCTCGTTGCGCGGTTAAGTGATCGCCTCGATGGGTCGCGTAAGAGTTAAAGTCCTCTTCCGGCACTTCCATTTTGGTGAGGTATTCCCCCGCAGCGCTCGAAGCGAGAATCGCATTTGAAGGGGATAAGTGATCTGTGGTGATGTTGTCACCCAAAATCGCTAAAGGTCTCATACCAGATAGGCTTCGCTCTCCCGCCAGAGCTCCTTCCCAATAAGGTGGTCTGCGAATATAGGTACTTTGAGGTCGCCAGTCATAAAGCGGTTCAGTAGTCACCTGTTCCTCGTCTGGCTGGAACATTTTCACGTAGATTTGTTGGAATTGCTGAGGCTTAACATGTTCACCGACCACTGCATCGATCTCTGCATCACTCGGCCACAAGTCACTTAAATAGATCGATTTTCCGTTGCTGTCTGTACCTAAGCTGTCTTTTTCGATATCAAAGCGAATCGTACCAGCTAAGGCATAAGCGACGACCAATGGCGGTGATGCTAAAAACGCTTGTTTGGCATAAGGGTGAATTCGACCATCGAAGTTTCGATTCCCCGATAGCACAGCGGTTGAATATAGGTCACGGTCGATGATCTCTTGTTGAATTTTAGGATCCAACGCACCACTCATTCCATTACAGGTTGTGCACGCATAACCGACGATACCGAAGCCTAGTTTTTCCAGTTCAGGCAACAAACCGGCGGACTCAAGATAAAGCTTGGCAACTTTTGAGCCTGGCGCGAATGACGTTTTTACCCATGGCTTACGAACTAATCCAAGCTGATTGGCCTTCTTCGCAACCAATGCTGCGGCGACGACATTTCTTGGGTTACTGGTATTGGTACAAGAAGTAATCGCCGCAATGATCACGGCACCATCTGGCATTTGTTCATCAGAATATTGTTCAGCGTGTTGCTCTTTCCAAGAAGCTTGGCTGATGCCTTGTTTGGCAAGTTCACTGGTTGGTAAACGACGATGTGGATTGGATGGCCCTGCAAGGTTGCGCTCAACTTTAGACAAATCAAACTCAAGCACACGTTCGTATTGAGCGGAATCTAAATCATCGGCCCATAAGCCAGTTTGCTTAGCGTATAGCTCAACTAACTCAACCTGTTCAGGCTCGCGTCCTGTCAGCTTTAGGTATTGTATGGTCTGTTCATCGATATAGAACATACCTGCTGTCGCGCCGTATTCTGGTGTCATATTCGATATAGTGGCGCGGTCGCCAATGGTCAGTGCACGAGCCCCTTCACCAAAGAACTCTAGATAACTGGAAACCACTCTCTGATTGCGAAGAAACTCTGTAATCGCAAGCACAATATCCGTTGCGGTTATCCCTTCTTGTCGTTGACCCGTCAGTTTAACGCCTACAATATCAGGCAATCGCATCATAGACGGACGACCGAGCATCACAGTTTCAGCTTCCAAGCCGCCCACACCAATCGCAATAACGCCCAGAGCATCAACGTGCGGTGTATGGCTATCGGTACCAACACAGGTATCAGGGAAAGCGATACCTTCTTTGGATTGAATAACCGGAGACATTTTCTCCAAGTTAATCTGGTGCATGATCCCGTTCCCCGCAGGAATCACACTCACGTTTTTAAACGCGGTTTTACACCATTCGATAAAGTGAAAACGGTCTTCGTTTCTGCGCTCTTCAATCGCGCGGTTTTTATCAAATGCTTCGTTATCAAACCCGGCATGTTCCACTGCCAAAGAGTGATCAACAATCAGTTGAGTTTCGACCACTGGGTTCACCTTGGCAGGGTCTCCGCCTTGGTCGGCAATTGCATCGCGTAAGCCAGCTAAATCAACTAAAGCGGTCTGACCTAGAATGTCATGACACACCACTCGCGCAGGATACCAAGGAAAATCTAAGTCGCTCTTGCGTTCAATGATCTGTTTTAAGCTGTCTTCAAGGGTTTCAGGATCACAGCGTCTTACTAATTGCTCTGCCAACACTCGCGACGTATAAGGCAAGGTTTTATAAGCGCCCGGGGATATTGCTTCTACCGCTTCGCAAGCGTCGAAATATTCTAAACCCGTTCCCGGTAAAACCTTTCGATACTTGTTTTCATCAAGCTCTTGGTTTCTTTCAAGTTTTACATCAGACATACATCCACCATTATCTGTTAAATTCTATTCGTTGATTCTTGAGGCCTTGTCGTATGAAGACGGAAGTCACCTCAAGACATAAGTCGGCTCGTTATAGAGGGCTAACGTAGATGAATAGGTAACCAGTCTTGATGCTCTGGCCCGGTGTAGTCTGCACTTGGACGAATGATGCGATTGTTTTCTCTTTGTTCGAACACATGCGCCGTCCAACCTGTAAGGCGGCTCATCACAAAGATCGGAGTAAACAATTTGGTTGGGATGTCCATGAAGTGATATGCCGATGCATGGAAGAAGTCAGCATTACAGAACAAGCCTTTCTCGCGCTTCATAATCGCTTCAACACGTTCTGAAACGGCGTAAAGCTGTTTATCACCGACCTCTTGAGCTAGCTCTTTTGACCAACGCTTGATTAGAGCATTTCGTGGGTCGCTTTCACGATAAATGGCATGACCGAAGCCCATGATTTTGTCTTTGTTAGCAAGCATCTGCATGATGTTAGTTTCTGCTTCATCAGCGGATTTCCAATCTTGGATCATTTCCATTGCCGCTTCATTCGCACCGCCATGTAAAGGACCTCTTAGTGTGCCAATTGCTGCTGTAACGCACGAATGAATATCTGACAGTGTTGATGCACAGACACGGGCAGCAAAAGTAGATGCGTTAAACTCATGCTCTGCGTAAAGCGTTAGCGAACAGTGCATTACCTGCTTATGCAGTTCACTCGGCGCTTTATCTGTTAGCATTTTCAAGAAGTAGCCACCCAGACAGGCTTCACTTTGATCTTCCGTATCAATGCGCACGCCTTCATGGCTAAAGCGATACCAGTAACAAATAATCGCAGGGAAAAGCGCGAGCATTCGTTCAGTCGCAGGCAATTGTTCTGAAAAATCAGATTCTTGCTCTAGATTACCTAGCATCGAACAACCCGTTCTCATCACATCCATTGGGTGAGCGTCTGCAGGAATAAGCTCCAACAATGCTTTCAAAGGTTGAGGTAAACCACGTAAACCAACCAACAATGTTTTGTAATCGTCTAGCTCTTTTTCATTGGGCAAATGGCCTCTTAATAGCAGATGTGCCACTTCTTCAAACTGAGCGTGGTTAGCAAGATCGGTAATGTCATAGCCACGGTAAGTTAAACCCGTTCCTGATTTTCCTACCGTACATAGCGCAGTCGACCCTGCACTTTGACCACGTAGACCAGCACCACCGATTGCCGGTGCGCTGGCTGGTTTGTTTGCTGTTTTTTCACTTTTTTGCTCTACTTTTGAAGCATTTTCGACAGCGGCTTTATCACTCAAAGATACAGACATGGTGAACTCCTTTTCTGTGTTAGCCGCCTGCACTCTTTGGTGCTGCCTATTTATATGCCCGATGATCTTTATCATCGGTACTGGATTTGGCGACTAACCATTTCACGTTATTGGATTAAGTTGATTTTTGATTAATTGAAACTGGTTTACCCTTCGCTTGAAAACAACTGATCAAGCTTGTTCTCGTAATCGTGGTAACTCAGGTGTTCGTAAAGCTCTTTACGGGTTTGCATTGAATCCAACAGAGCTTCTTGATTGCCTTCAACTAACAAGTGCTTGTAAACATTCTCCGCCGCTTTGTTCATCGCACGGAACGCACTCAATGGATAAAGCACCATGTCGACACTTGATTGGGCCAACTCATTACAGTTGTAGAGTGGCGTTTGGCCAAACTCAGTGATGTTCGCAAGAATAGGCACGTGCTTACCCGTTGCTAATTTCAACGCCGCCGAGAACTTCACGTATTGGTCTAGCTGATTCATCGCCTCAGGGAAGATCATGTCTGCGCCCGCTTCAACATAAGCTATCGCTCGCTCAATCGCGCTAGCAATGCCTTCAACCGCCAATGCATCGGTACGCGCCATAATCACAAAGCTGTCATCGGTTCTGGCATCTGTTGCCGCTTTGACTCTATCGACCATCTCTTGTTGGCTCACAATCGCTTTATTGGGACGATGACCACATCGCTTCTGGGCAACTTGATCTTCCATGTGAATAGCAGCAGCACCCGCTTTTTCCATCGCTCGAATGGTTCGTGCAATGTTAAATGCACCACCAAACCCCGTATCGATGTCCACCAGCAAAGGTAAATCACACGCATTGGTAATACGTTCCACATCGACCAACACATCGTTCAATGTAGTAATGCCCAAGTCAGGCAAACCGTAAGACGCATTGGCGATACCTCCGCCAGACAAATAGATAGCTTGGTGGCCCAAGTTCTTTGCCATCATTGCGCAGTACGGATTGACCGTGCCGACGATCTGCAATGGGTCGTTGTCTTGCACAGCTTGTCGGAACTTAGCTCCTGCTGATAACTTCATAATGACGCTCCCTGTTAATTGTTTATTTCTAGCTAACCTTTAAGACTTACGGCTTTTGGTTATCGCCAGCTCTGACCCGCTGACAGATACCAGTCGCCAGTTAATCAAGATCTTTGGATTGAATTTGTTGTTCTATCAGCAATCGACTGCCCGAGATGTGTCGTCGCATTAGCATTTCTGCTAGCTCTTCATCGCGATTACGAATCGCTTGTAGGATGTATTTGTGTTCATCGAGCGCCTCTTTTGGTCGAGACTGAGCCCTAGGCGATTGATAGCGGTACATTCGTAATAGGTGATAAAGCTCGTCACACAGCAGCGAAATGAGTTTGCTGTTACGACTCGCTTTGATAATGCGATAATGGAAATCGAAATCCCCATGTTGATGAAAGTAAGAAGAACCTTCGACTTCATCGATGTGCTTTGAGTGTGTCGACAATAACCCTTCAAGCCCAATAAGCTCTTCTTGTGTGATATGTCTCGCTGCGAGTCGAGCAGCCATGCCTTCCAAAGCCTCTCGCACCGCGTAAAGCTCTAGCAGTTTTTCTGCCGAAAAAGTAATCACTCGCGCGCCAACATGTGGAATGCGTTCTATTAGGCCAAGCCCTTCAACTCGCATTATCGCTTCACGTAATGGGCCTCGACTTACTTCAAAGCGTTTGGCCAGCTCAGGCTCCGAGATCTTACTGCCCGGAGGTAATTCACCGTTAACAATTGCCTCAACGAGGTATTCCGTTAGGTTTTCTGACTTGGTGTTTTCTTTATCGCTCACACGAGTTTTCGTGTTTGCACTTAAGGTGAGATCTTTTATCGCAGTATTCATATTCACGCTGCTCACTTCTGACTGTTGAGCCTTAATTGTAAACATTTTCATAACATGAACATAAAATACACGATTAAATTGTCGACAATCAAGATAATTGTCGACAATTTAGACTAAGGTAGTATTTTTTATAGACGATAAAAACTCATCCAAAAGGACACTGAAAACAAATCAAGCATTTGTTATATATAGATTTAAACGGAGAAAGAACCACTAAATTCTTATCTACTCTAAAATTACTTAGAATCGATGTGTCGACAACTTATAGCCGAACTTGTCAAACGCAGATCCCTTAGTATCTATCCACCAGCTCACCGATAAACAGATATAAAAAAGGCGCACTCATGTGCGCCTTTCATTCATCGAACCCGTTCTAACAAGCCAACCTTTAATCAAGCTATCTGACGAGTAACTTCTAGGTATTTGTTGATATCAACGAAATCAATTTGTTCCGGTTTGAGATACTCTTCTGCATAACGCAGGTGAGTACCGCTGGTTAAGAACAATCTAAACAGTTCGATATCGAGATGCTCGTCCAACGCCATTTTGTACATGATGTCGACAGCAACACTGATTGGCTTCGCCTTCTTATAAGGCCTATCCGCAGCAGTTAACGCCTCAAAAATATCGGAGATCACCAGAATACGTTCTGGGATTGAAAGGTCATCACCAGTCAGCTTCCTTGGATATCCCGTACCTTTGAGTGTTTCATGATGCGTCGAAGCATAGCGAGGAACACGGCTTAGCTCTTTCGGGAATGGCAGATTCTCAAGCATCTTAATCGTGCCAAGCATGTGCTCGTTTATCTTGAATCTGTCTTCTGCAGTCAACGTGCCGCGTGCAATACTCAGATTGTAGACTTCGCCTAGGTTATATAAGTGCTCAGGTACATCCATTTTGATTTTATGTTTCGGGTCAAACTCTAACGGCCTATCTCTTCTCACTATATGTTCAGGTTTATCACTTAACAGTGGCTCTGTCGCAGGTAAACTTGCACTCGGTTCTCGGTTCAACGCCTCTATCGGTGATAAACCAAGTTGATCATCAAAGTTACGCGTCCAAGTCGTCTCAGCTATCGCGTGAATACGAGCGACTTTGTCTTCACTCATGAATTCACCACCAACGTTCGATGTCGCGATAAAAGTAAAGTCATCTTGTAGCTGTTGTTTGGTTGTCGCAAACTCATCTGCAATTTGCTGCGTTGATAGCGTACCTTCAAGTTGCTTTCTCAAAGCGGTGATTTCCGCATCACGCCAAAGTACTTCAAATCGAGTTCTCACCTCGTGAATTCGGTTGTAGTTCGCTTCTAGCTTCGTACCTTTATCGACGATGTGTTCGGGTATCGTGATCTTGCCACAATCGTGAAGCCAAGCCGCAATTCTGAATTCACGACGTTCATCATCATTTTTAAACTCAAAATCTTTGAAATGATCGGACTGTGATTTCTCAACTGCATCAGCCAACATCAAGCCGAGTTTTGGTACACGATTACAGTGCCCTGCCGTATAAGCAGATTTATCATCGATAGCTTGTGCGATAAGCTTGATAAACGACTCCACAAACGCCTCTTGTGTCTGTTCATGCTGCTTAATCTCTGCCGCCATGCCTTTCACTGCCACAGACAGCTCCCATACTTCTTTGATTCGAGTGTCAACAAGCTCGACACTATCATAATCACGCATCTTGATCTTATGAGTCTCCTCCTCTAATTGACGAATAGGACGCACTATCGGTGCACCAAAACCCCAAGCAATAGGCAACGTCAAACTCATCAGTAACATCGTTATACCAACCGAGGTTGCTAGACGTTTATTGACTGTACTAAAGATTTCAGATTCGGGAATCAATACCGCAAAATATTCAGAGTAGTGTTCGCCCGTGTCTATTTTCTTTAAATAGAGATGCTTGATCTCGCCATTCAACTCTACCCTTACCATACTGCCTTCAACCGTTGCTTCCTTAGTCAAATCATAAAGTTCAATATAAGGAACCGTCGTATTCGTATTAAAGCCGGTATCATGGAGCCACTTTTTCGCTAAGGTATCAAGTTGTTCATCACTTAACCTGCCGATAGCTTTGTCAATAATTGGAAGCAATTGCTTATGCTTGCTCTGCAACACCAAATGGAATTGATTTGAGTAGTTCTGTTTTAGATCTTCTAGAGCCCCATTTACAACAAGGCCTGGTTGGAAAAACCTATCTAATGCAAACGAGAGTACGGGTTCAGCGTCTAAGAATGCAAAGTTCTCTCCGCTTTCAATTGAATCAAATGCGGACTCTAGGTTTTCAAACTCAACTAAATCAATATTCGGAAAGTCTTCCCTTAGCTTAGGAATAATTGACCACCCAGATAAAATGGCCACTTTTTTATCCTCAAGCTCGGCATAATTAGTAATAATCTTCGCGTCTTCTCTGGTCACGATAGCAAACGGTAAATCATAGATTGGAGTGGTGTAGAGGCCGCTTATGCCATTATTTTTATAATTTTGCACCGATTGCAGCCCATCTATAGTTCCTTCTTGAAACTTATTAACAAGCTCTCCCCAAGAAAAACCATTCACAAATTCAAACCTGATCCCAGTCATACCACCAATCATTTTGAGAAGGTCTATCGCATAGCCGTCTGGTCTTCCCGCCACTGAAAAGTCCATCGGCCCCCAATCATTTTGATTAGACACTAACAGCGGAGGAGTATCATTAACCAAGGCTTTTTGCTCAGATGATAGCATCAGTTTTGATACATCAAACTCCGATTCCTGATTATTAACCTTGAGGTTAGACGCAATAATGTTACCCGATTTCGAATATAAGAAAGACTCAACCTTACTATCTTCTGCTAATCCAAGCGCCGTACCTGATAATTTGTTAGCCAAAGAAGACAGCACAATATCAATACCAATCACATGTTGAATTTCAGATTCGATTTTCGACTCAAACGCTAAAGAATAAGTTTGTCCGGTAATTTGTAAATGCTGAAAAAGATATGGCTGAGTTTTTTCGACCGACAGAACATTGGCAGCAACATACCAAGGCCTGGTCGTTGGAAAGTAGTTGCTCTGCTCCGTAGTTGAGCTTCTGAGGGAAAACTCTTGGTCAAAGTATTTCGTTGTCCGGACTCGCTCCTGCCCTATATTTTGAATCTCAACCACAACCCAACGATCCGTTTGTTGTGCTCCTATTTTTTCTCTAACGACAGGGGCAGATTCTAGGTTAATAATTTGGAAGAAATTTTCATCGGATGAGCCAATGTAAATACTATAAAAGAGAGGGTTATCTTTAATGGCTTCAGAAAGAATACTACGCGACTCTTCTTTCGATATTTTGTTACTGATAGATAGTTTCACTGTAGCAAGTAAACGCGCGGTGTTGGCTGCGTCAGAGTCAATCGCGCCGATATAATCACTCAGGTCATGAGATCCCATCGTCAACTTTGACAGAGTATTCTCCGTCGCCATTTTTTTACTGAAGTAGTATTGAAGAGAGACCGCAACCACAGCCGTTAGCACAGTCGCGAGTATGAACATTGTTCCAACGGTAAAGCGTAACGAAATTTTTTTTAATGCCATTATTTCATCCTTGAATAATCGCCAACTCCAAAGTTAACAGCCTAGCGCAATCAATACCGCTTAAGTTGCATATCAACTATAGTAACTCATTATTCCACATCTAAAATCTAACACCTCTATACACCTGACTCTTTTGCAGAAATAGTTATCGTAGTCACATCTAACAATATAGACCAACAACCAATGCACTCGAGTAGAAAACGCTAGTTAAATCCAACCTTTGTCAATGAATTCAATCATTCTGAGACAATAACTACGATTTTAGAATCCAGATATCATTCAACAGTAAATGGACAAAAACACGTTACCGTGAACTTTATGAACAATATTAATCCAATGTTCTTTATTCTCAATATCGCCGCATTACAGACATTTCATTAACACACCGTTAACTTTAGCTTCATCTGCTAAGCAATATCCTACTCATCTGTTTAGTAGCTGGAAATAAAACATAAGTTTCTCTCCATTGAAGAGATCCCCTACATAAGGAACGTGAACCATGTTCAAGGCACTGAAACCTACTCTTGCGGCTTCTATCATCGCAGCAACCTTTTCTTTCAACACTTTTGCTGCTGACGTAGAAAAAATCCACTTCCTAATCCCTGGCGGCGCTGGTGGTGGTTGGGATATGACAGCTCGTGGTACGGGTGATGTATTGGTGAAATCAGACATCGTAGAAAATGTCTCTTTCCAAAACCTGTCTGGTGGCGGTGGCGGTAAAGCGATTGCTCACCTAATCGAAACAGCACAACGCCAAGAAGACACGCTAATGGTGAACTCAACGCCTATCGTTGTTCGTTCACTAACAGGTATCTTCCCTCAATCTTTCCGTGACCTAACTCCGGTAGCAGCAACCATTGCCGATTACGGCGCAATCGTCGCTCCTGCGGATTCTAAGTACGACACTTGGGAAGACGTCGTTAAAGAATTCGAAACCAACCCACGTAAAGTGAAGATTGCTGGCGGTTCAGCTCGTGGCAGCATGGACCACCTTGTAGTAGCGGCAGCGTTCAAAGGCGAAGGTTTTGATGCGAAGAAAGTACGTTACATTGCCTACGATGCTGGCGGTAAAGCGATGGCGGCACTGCTTTCTGGCGAAACACAGCTGCTTTCAACGGGCCTTGGTGAAGTGCTAGAGATGTCTAAATCTGGCCAAGTAAAAGTGCTTGCTGTGACGGCGCCAAAGCGTCTTGATGCTGCACCTAACATCCCAACACTGACTGAGTACGGCAACGAAACCGTATTCGCTAACTGGCGTGGTTTCTTTGCGGCACCTGGCACAAGCCAAGCGAAGATCGACGAGTGGAATGTAGCGCTTGGCAAAATGTACAAAACCGATGAGTGGCAAGTGGTTCGTGACCGTAACGGTTGGATCGACAACTACAAAGCTGACAAAGATTTTTACGCCTTCCTAGAAGACCAAGAAAAACAGATGGGCGACCTAATGCGTGAGCTTGGTTTCTTGAAATAACCAACAACCATAGAGGGCCTATGTGCCCTCTTACTCTTTCCTTGTTTCGCCGTACATGAGTTAACTTCAAACTCCTTTGTTTATTCGTAGACGTATTACTAACGCTTGCCGATTCGTTGTAAACGCAAGTGGCTGATAAACCAGTACCGTAATTCGCTTACCTTTGGTTAGTGATCCCAGACATTTCATTGACTCGCTCATGTACGGCTTTTTTATTTTTTATACCACCCCAAATGGAGTTGGATATGTCGGACTTACCAACCAAATTTCTGAGTAAGGAATCTTTGCTTTCGAAGGATCGCATCGGAGCCATGCTCTTTATGCTTGCGTGTTTATGCTATGGCTACCAAACCACGCTGATTCCTTTGTTCCCCGGTGACGAGTACGAACCCTTCACAGCAAGAACCTTACCTATCCTGCTAACGTTTATCGGCATTGGCCTTTCGTTGATCCTGCTTATAACCGGACAGCCGGATAAAAAAGTTACATGCGACACTACGCCGCTGAACTGGAAACTGCTTATTGGCTTCTTGGTGTTAATGGCTCTGTACGGTGTTGGACTGACTTATCTTGGCTTTGTTTTAGCAACCAGCTTCTTCTTACTTGCAGGCTTTTACCTACTGGGTGAGCGCCGCAAAGCTGTCTTATTTGGCGCGTCGTTTCCTTTCGTTATCGCGTTCTTTCTTTTATTAACTCAAGGCTTAGATATCTACCTAGAGCCTGGTTTAATCTTCACTCTTTGGTAGGGATAACATTATGTTAGACGGAATTTTACAAGGACTTTCTACCGCCGTGATGCCAATGAACATCATGATGGTAATTGTTGGCTGTTTTGTTGGTACCTTTATTGGAATGCTACCGGGACTCGGTCCAATTTCAGCAATCGCGTTGATGATCCCGATTACATACGGCCTAGATCCTTCTTCTGGCCTAATCTTGATGGCTGGTGTGTACTACGGCGCTGTATTTGGTGGCTCGACGTCATCCATCTTAATCAATGCTCCGGGTTGTTCTTCAACGGTAGTAACCGCGTTTGACGGCTACCCGATGGCTCAAAAAGGCCAAGCAGGTAAAGCACTTGCTCTCGCGGCTTACTCTTCTTTCACAGGCGGTACGCTTTCAGCAATCATGCTTTTGATTGCCGCACCGGCTCTAGCAAGCGTGTCACTGAGCTTCCAGTCTTCAGACTACTTTGCGTTGATGCTATTAGGTTTGTCCGCTGTAGCGGCGTTTGCAGGCCCAGGTCAGGTAATCAAAGCGTGGATGATGACTATTCTTGGTTTGATGCTATCAACTGTAGGTATCGACAAAGGTGTTGGCGTTGAACGGTTCACTTTTGGCCTTACGGATCTGATGGATGGCTTTAGCTTCCTATTATTAGCGATGGCAACATTCGCACTGGGTGAAACCTTGATGGGTATTCTAAAACCAGAGCAAGACACCAGCGCGGAAGAAAGCCAAAAGATGTCGGATATTGGTAGCATGAAGGTCACCAAAGAAGAGTTCAAAGAAGTGGCACCAGTTTCAATTCGATCTTCTATTCTCGGTTTCTTTACCGGTGTTCTACCGGGCGCAGGTGCCACTATTGCGGCATTCCTAAGTTACGGTATGGAGCGTAGCCTCGCGCCAAAAGACAAGCAGAAAGAGTTCGGTAAAGGCAGTATCCGTGGTCTTGTTGCTCCTGAATCAGCAAACAACGCCGCTTCAAGTGGTTCATTCGTTCCGCTACTAACGCTGGGTATTCCGGGCTCTGGTACAACTGCGATTATGCTTGGTGCATTGATTGCCTACGGTATTCAGCCTGGTCCTCGCTTGTTCGTTGAACACCCAGATGTATTTTGGTCAGTGATCATCTCTATGTACTTTGGCAACATCGTACTGGTTATCTTGAACCTGCCTTTAATCCCTTATATTTCTAAACTGCTAGCGGTACCTAGAACGGTTCTACTGCCAATGATTATCTTCTTCTCAATCACTGGCGTGTACTTGGTGTCATTCAACACGATGGACGTATTTGTGATGCTACTGGTAGCGATGGCTGCGATAGCATTAAGGCTAGCCAACTTCCCATTGGCACCATTACTGTTAGGCTTCATATTGGGCGGCTTGATGGAAGAGAACTTAAGACGAGCATTGATGATCAGCGATGGTGAGTTGAACTTCTTATGGGAACGCCCTATTACGATGACCTTCACTATTCTGGCGGTATTGGTGCTGTCTAGCCCGATTCTAGTGAAACTATTTAAGAGTTTTAGAGCGAAGCCAGTAGAAGTGTAAAGCTTTATCGAATCAACTAAACCTCAACGAAAGGAGCCATTGACTCCTTTTTTCATTTAAAGCCTCAATTAAAACCAGCGGTTAAAGATGGTAGCAAACTCACAAACCTATCTTTACAACACACATGGCGCTGATATTCATAACAAATTCAAGTAAGGTAACCAGTTAGTTAACGTATTGGATTCTAAAACTATGGATTGGTTGATTCTATTCTTATCAGGGGTGGTTGGCGGTGTGCTTAACTCCATTGCGGGTGGCGGCAGCTTCATCACTTTCCCTGCTTTGTTATTTGCTGGCGTTCCACCAATAGCAGCCAACGCGACCAACACCTTTGCTTCATGCGCTGGTTACATCAGTGGTGCTTACGCACTGCGCCACGAAATTCAATCTGGTACCAAACAACTCAAGCTCGTTGTTGGGCTATGCGTAATTGGCGGCGGCATTGGTGCATTTTTACTACTACACACGCCAGAAGCGCTATTTACCCAATCCGTACCTTGGTTACTACTGTTCGCCGCTCTGCTTTTTACCTTTGGTGGCACTCTCAACAAATGGCTAAAGAAAGTAACCGCTAAACATAAGCACGCCACCAGCGCAGGGGCGTTCTTTTCCGCTGTATTGCTTTTGATCGTGTGTGTTTATGGTGGTTATTTTAATGCAGGCTTAGGCATTGTGACATTGAGCTACTTGGCGCTGGCTGGTTACACCAACATCAACGTGATGAATGGCATCAAACTGCTCGTGTCCGCGTGTGCTTCCCTCGCAGCGATCGTATTTTTTATCGTCAATGGTTCGATTGATTGGCCGTCTGGCATGGCTGTATTATTGGGTACATTGGTTGGTGGTTATTATTCAGCAAAAATCTCTCGCCGCATCCCTCAACACTATGTTCGAACCACAGTGATCATCGCGAGCTTTTTGATCACCGCTTACTTTTTCTATGCTAATTAGACGTTCGGTTTAATAAGACTTGCAACTGAAAAGATAAAGCCAAAAGACTCCACCCTGCTCATACCGATTTGGCTATTTTATTACTTATAAAATAGCCAAGCCAAAATGTGTGAGACGAGTCCTTCAATTAGCAAATTTGATAACAATTTAGACTGTTTTTTAGCCTTTATTTTGCCAAAGATAGGATAATTCTCCTGTCGAAAGTGAGACTTCATTAGGAGGCGTTATGAACACTAAACTCGGTCATGTCATGTCATCAAGTCGACTCATTTGCTTCGTCGCTTTTCTTGCTGCCACATTCGCGTGGATCTTAAAAATGCCCGCTCTGTTTTCTGTGTCAGCGCTATTCTTACTGGTCAGTGCGATCGTTTATGTCACCGATCTTTGGAAGAATCAAAGAAAAAACCGCGAAGCTTAGCCAATTACGGTTTAATCGAACGAATTAAAAAAGGAGCTCATAGGCTCCTTTTGTGTTTTTCGCTTATCTAATTAGGCGTACTAATCGTCGACGCCTTATCTAACGACGCCTTCTTATTAACGACGGAAGTTACGACCGTTACCGCCGCGGCGCTCTTTAAATGCAGACGCAGCTTTAGCTTGAGAAGCGTGGATAGACTCAACCGTTAGTTCCATTGGCTCACGAGGCTCTAGCCCATGGCGGAATGTACGTGAACGCGGAGGCATCTGGTATTCGATGTCCGATGCTTTAGGCATGCGCTTGAAACGGTAAAGGTAGAAGTTTTCAACCTTCTCACGAGCCCATTCGGTTTTCTTCAGGTATTTAACTGCGCTTGCCACTGTAGGCTTAGTGTTAAAGCAGTTCATACGCATTGCCGCATCTAAAATTTCCCAACCATAATGATCCACTAATTCAGTGATCATGGTTTCAAGCTTTAAGCCGTGTAGCGGGTTATTTTGTTGCAGTTCGATTCTTTCTTCTTCAGTCATAACATTACCTTTTTCAAGGCAACTAAAGGCCTTGAATTTACTCTAGAACACCGTCATCACTGACCATTTCTAGCTCAATCACTTGGGCATTACATCCATTGCCCTTATTTATGCCTTTATGATGGCATAAAGCATACTCGTTATCCTATTTATCTTTGAAATTAATTTCGAATTGGTCACTTAACACCCTACCTTAGCTCGCTATACAGACTAAGACATTCTGTGAACAAAATTTCCCCTTAAAGATTATGAGACTGGTTTAACTTAACAAAACCTACGGTAACCGTATGCAAAAGCCATATATTTAGTGATGACATTAAAGTTTTTCAGTACGCAGTATTACATTTTAATAACACAGTGCTATGGTTTTATTGAATATCGAAACGGTAAAAAACCCGATTAAACAGTGGCATAATTATAATTAAAGGTTGGCTTGCCACATGTTTGACTACTCCCATTTCAGTAGAGCAGCGGCCCAAGACAAAGACATCGTCGCCATAGTCGATGCTCTCTTCCAGCTAGCTCGTGAACACTACCCCATATTATCTCGGCTATCCGTGGTGCTGTGCAGTGAAAATAAAGCATCGAATTATTTTGTATCGGATTCACTGTGCCAAAACGCCAAGCATCATTACATCGAACAGGAGATCAAACCCAACTCTGCGTTGAGTCGTCTGGCTGAATCATTGGAAACAAGAATTGTTGATGACCTCTCTTTGATGAATCCGACTAAACAAATCTCTCATCTACTCGAGCTTGGTCACCAAAGTAGCTATACCACTCCAATCAAGAGAGTAACCTTGGGTTCGTTTTCATCAACGCCTCATGCACTGACTTTTTTGCTAAGCAGACAATACAAAGCGACATCGCCTACCTCACCCAAGCGATTTCGAACCTGTTTGTGCAACTCTTCGAACGCCAGAGACATTTTCAGTCCTCATTAGCCATCGCCCTAAACATGGGGCACGCACGCGATCCTGAAACCAAAGAGCATCTGATTCGCATGGGAAAATACAGCGAACAGCTCGCACGTACGCTTTCGCACAGTAACAATGAGATTACCCACCAATTCGTTCACCGCATTCGCTTGTATGCCCCGTTTCACGACATAGGGAAGTACCGAATCCCAGACAAAGTGCTCTTCAGTACTGAGCGTTTTTCGGAAGAAGAAAGAAACATCATGAACAATCACACGATATATGGCGAAGAGATGATTGATGACGTGGTTGCCCTTTCCCACCACAGCTCAATGTGTAGCGAAGAAGTTCAGTTCATCCAGAATATTGTACGTCACCATCATGAACGGTTTGATGGCTCAGGGTTGCCAGATGCGCTCGTTGGAGAAGCGATTCCACTGGAGGCAAGAATTGTAACGCTAGCGGATGTGTTCGATGCTTTACTGAGTAAACGAGCTTACAAACACGCATGGTCAGCATCTAAGGTAATGGACTACATTGAAGCGCATACAGGGTTGATGTTTGATCCAGAGTGCGTCTCTGCGCTGAAGCAAAACCTTGATTACTTCATGTCGATACGAGAGCAATACAGTGATATGCAAAGTCCACAAGCTGCACTCGCTTAACGGGTTGTATTGAATTTGCTGTCTGTGACTCTCTTGCAGAACCAACAAAAAAGGATGCCAGTTGGCATCCTTTTGTTTTCTAGTTTACAGCTAATAAGAACAACAAGGTTCTTAACTGATTCTAACTAACGATTATACGTCGTAAGTTGTAGAAGCAGTATCGCCGCCTGTACCAGTCCAGTTTGTGTGGAAGAATTCACCACGTGGACGGTCAGTACGCTCGTAAGTGTGAGCACCGAAGTAGTCACGTTGAGCTTGAAGCAGGTTCGCTGGTAGACGTGCAGTTGTGTAACCGTCTAGGAAAGATAGCGCAGAAATCGTACATGGCATTGGGATACCAGACTCTAGAGATTTCGCTGCTACTTTACGCCATGCCACTAGGCTGCCTTGTAGGATGTTTTTGAAGTACTCGTCAGAACCTAGGAACGCGATGTCTGGGTTTGCTTCGTACGCATCACGTATGTTGCCTAGGAATGCAGAACGGATGATACAACCACCACGCCACATTAGCGCTACGTTACCGTAGTTTAGGTCCCAGCCGTTTTCGTTCGACGCTTCACGCATTAGCATGAAACCTTGAGCGTAAGAGATGATCTTAGAAGCCAGTAGAGCTTGACGTAGTGCATCAACCCACTCTTGCTTGTCGCCTTCAACTGGAGTGATTGTCTTCTCAAACAAAGCTTCAGCTTCAACACGTTGGTCTTTAAGAGCAGACAGGCAACGAGAGAATACAGACTCAGAGATCAGTGTTAGTGGGATACCTAGGTCTAGTGCGTTGATACCAGTCCACTTACCCGTACCTTTTTGGCCTGCAGTGTCTAGGATCTTCTCAACTAGCGCTTCACCGTCTTCATCTTTGTAGCCAAGGATGTCAGCAGTGATTTCAACTAGGTAGCTGTCTAGCTCAGTCTTGTTCCAGTCAGCGAATACTGCTTTCATCTCGTCAGCAGACATACCTAGGCCATCTTTCATGAACTGGTATGCTTCAGTGATAAGCTGCATGTCACCGTATTCGATGCCGTTGTGTACCATCTTAACGAAGTGACCAGCACCGTCGTTACCAACCCAGTCACAGCAAGGCTCACCAGCGTCAGTTTTTGCCGAGATACCTTGGAAGATTGGCTTAACCGCTTCCCAAGCTTCAGCCGCACCACCTGGCATGATTGAAGGACCGAAACGAGCACCTTCTTCACCACCAGATACACCAGTACCGATGAAGTGGATGCCTTTCTCACGACAATGCGCTACACGACGGTTAGTGTCTGGGTAGTTAGTGTTACCACCATCAATGATGATGTCGCCTTCGTCTAGAAGTGGGATTAGGTTTTCGATGAACGTGTCTACAACGTCACCAGCACGAACCATAAGCATCACTTTACGTGGCGCTTCTAGCTTCTCAACTAGCTCTTCTAGAGAGTAAGCACCAACAATGTTAGTACCTTTAGCTGGGCCTTCTAGGAACTCGTCTACTTTAGCAGCAGTACGGTTATGAGCCACAACTTTGAAGCCGTGGTCGTTCATGTTTAGGATAAGGTTCTGACCCATTACTGCTAGGCCAATTACACCGATATCACCTTTCATTATTTTATCTCCTTGCGGCTATTCGCACTTATGCGATAGCACTTGCTGCATTTGAATCTAGGAACCACTCTGTTTCGCCAGTTTTAGACTGGATTTTCGCTGCCGGGTAAGGCAGTTCTGAAGCAGGAGTTGTATGAATTTCTTTAACGATCTCAACTTTACCTGCACCCAGTACTAGGTAGCTGATTCGTTTTGCTGCTTCTAAAACTTTCGCTGTTTTAGAAACACGGATTTGACCAGACTCAGGGTGAGAAGCTAATACAGATAGGTTCTCATCTTGGTAGTTGGTTGCACCTGGGAATAGTGAAGCTGTGTGGCCGTCTGCGCCAACACCAAGCAGAATCCAATCGAATACAGGCGTGCCGTTTTCTGTTGGGATTACGTCTGCCATCTCTTTTGCGAAACGCTCTGCTTCTGCTTTTGGTTCATCTTCACCACGGATGCGGTGGATGTTTTCAGCAGGAAGGTTTACTTGAGTAAACTCTTTTAGTTTTGAAAATAAGAGCGCGTTTGCTTCACCGAAATTGCTTTCAGCGTCGTCTGGTACAACGCAACGTTCGTCGCCCCACCAGAAGTGAAGGTTATTCCATTGAATACCTTCCGCGTATGGCGCCTGTGCTAAAAGTTTGAAAAGCATTTTTGGCGTGCTGCCACCAGACAGTGAAATGTGAACAGGTTTGCCCTGCTCGCTGTATGCTTTCATTTCATTTGCTAGGTTTTCAACAACCAGTTCAGGCGTTGCAAAGATCTTGTGATTGATCATAGTTCGCAGTAATCCGTGTCTGTTAAGTTTTTGCATGGGAAACGCCATGCGCGGCCATCACGTTGCAGAAGTTCATCTGCTTCCTGTGGGCCCCAAGTACCACAAGCATAGCCAAACAGTGCTTGAGGATCTTGCTTGAAGTCTAAGATTGGTTGAACGTACTTCCAACATGCTTCTACCGCATCGGTACGTGCAAACAGAGTCGCATCACCGTTCAGTGCATCAAGAAGAAGACGCTCATAAGCCGTCAGCATCTGAGTTTCAGGCAAGTCAGAGTAAGAGAAGTTCATTTTCACTTCTTTTGCTTTGAAGCCTGCGCCTGGCTCTTTCAAACCAAAGCTCATCTGAATACCTTCATCCGGTTGGATGCGGATAATCAGCTTGTTCTCTGGTGCATCTTGACCAAATACTGGGTGTGGCGTGTTCTTAAAGTGAATCACGATTTCAGTCACACGTGTTGGTAAGCGTTTACCTGTACGTACGTAGAAAGGAACACCATTCCAACGCCAGTTATTGATGTGAGCTTTCAAGCCGATGTAAGTCTCGGTACGAGAATCATCCGCTACACCATGCTCTTCACGGTAACCTAGTAGGTGCTGACCACGAACATCTGATGCTGTGTACTGACCTAATACTAAGTCTTTACGCAGATCATCTTCTTCTAATGGTTTCAGACACTGAAGCACTTTAACCACTTCATCACGAATAGAATCAGCGTTAATTTGTGCAGGCGGCTCCATACCTACCATCGCTAGCACTTGCAGCAGGTGGTTTTGGAACATGTCGCGAACTGCGCCAGAACCGTCGTAGTATCCGCCACGCTCTTCAACGCCAAGGAACTCAGCACCTGTGATTTCAACGTATTCAATGAAGTTACGGTTCCACAGTGGTTCAAACATCGCGTTTGAGAAACGAAGCACTAGAAGGTTTTGAACCGTCTCTTTACCAAGGTAATGGTCGATACGGTAGATCTGGTGTTCTTGGAAGTGATGATGGATCTCTTCATCCAACGCTTGAGCTGATGCTAAGTCGTAACCAAATGGTTTTTCGATGATCAGACGACGCCAGCCGTTCGATTCATCGTTAAGGCCATGCGCAGCAAGGTTTGCTGGAATCACACCGTATAGGCTTGGCGGGGTTGCCAAGTAGAACAATGTGTTATGGTTTTCGAATTGGTAGTCTTGCTCAAGCTTGTCTAGACGTTGTGCTAAGCGAGCATAGTCGTCTACATCTGAAGTATTGATCGCTTGGTAATGCAGATGTTCAATAAATGCATTCAGCGTCTCTGGTTCAGTTTTTTCCATTTCCTGAAGAGACTTCTTCAGCTTCTCACGGTAAGACTCATCGCTGTACTCAGTACGGCTCACTCCAAGAATCGCAAAGGATTCTGGTAGTTGATTGCTAGCATACAGGTGGTATAGAGCAGGAATTAACTTGCGGTAAGTTAGATCTCCCGACGCACCAAAAATAACGATGCTGCTGTTTTCAGGTATTACCATCATCTTTCCTATAAAAACAAGGTTTTTAGTATTCGCCAAAGGTATCAGCGACATACGAAAATAGATAATAGGTCTTAACTATTACATCAATAGTAAGCGCCTATTAAATTTGAGAATGCGTTTGGTAAACGAGGGTGAAAGCTATCACCTCTATTCGGGACAGTATTGTCTATGACTATTTGATTTACATCAACCACTGTGAAAGCAATCGATTAAATATTGACTCATTTCGAACAAATTCTAATCGATAGTTCCGTTCATTTGACCCGAGGGAGAAGCAAATCGGCATTCTCAAACAGTGTAGTCAAGAAAGAACGGTATCTGGTCGGTGGAGTGAGCAATAGGAAAGGGAGAAAAAGGCAAAACCAGCCTATTCAACTGGCTTTATATTTATTTGACAGCATCGCGTTTGTCTTTGTGACTTGTTGTCGCTAAATCTATCTTCTAGCTTTGTTGTAGCAGCGTTCTGGGCGACCAACTGTCCCATAATTTAGGTCAGCGACTAACTCACCCGTCGTAATCAAAAACTCTAAGTAACGTCTGGCTGTGGTTCGGCTAGCACCAATTCGTTCTCCGGCTTCATCGGCGGTAATATTAACGGCATCAGCTTGCTGAAAAATGGCTCTGATCTTATCCAACGTTACGCCATCAATGCCTTTGGGTAAGGTGGATACTTTTCCAGAGTCCGCTTTGGCATTGGCTTGCAGCATCTTATCAACCAAACCTTGATTCAAATCCGACACACTTTCAAACTCTTGCTGTTGAGATTGATACTTTTTCAGTGCCGCTTCCAAACGAGGGAACATTACTGGTTTCAATAGATAATCGACCACCCCACCACGCATTGCTTGCTGCAGCGTATCGACATCCCGAGCAGCAGTAATCAAGATAACGTCGCAGCCTTGATTGCTCCCTCTTACGTGATTAAGAATATCGAGCCCACACCCGTCCGGCAGATACACATCCAATAACACCAAATTCGGTTTTAAGATGTCCAGTTGCATGAGCGCTTCAGACTGTGTGGTGGCAATGCCGACCACGTCAAAGCCACCCATCTGTTCTAAATAACGATGGTGTAGCTCTGCAATCGCAATATCATCTTCAATGACCATGACTCTCGTGATTGCGTTCATTTATGTTCTTCCTTTAACCATGCTTTTTCCGTCACGATGATCTTCGCAAGATCGTTTCGTGCTTAATTATTGTTCTTCTTTTGGCAGATAAACCGTCATTCGCGTGCCAAAATCGTGGTTGTCGACCATTTCAAGCTGCCCTTGATATCGGTCTGCCAGCTGCTTTATCAGATACAAACCCACACCACGATTTTGCTTCGCTTTGCTCGATACGCCTTTTTCGGTGAGTGCTTTGGTCGCCAACTCTTTCGGCAAACCGCACCCTTTGTCTTCTACTTCTACGATAATTTCATTACCAAAATCACTGATTGAAACTTCAATAACCCGACGCGCTGGCGCAATTTGACCCTCTTGCTTAATCGCCGTCATGGTGGCGTCAAAGGCGTTATCAATCAGGTTGCCAAGAATTGTGACAACGTCATCCGCGTTTAACCAGCTAGGCAGAGCTTCAAGCCTTGATCCCTCTTCCACTTTAAGCTCTAACCCAATCTCTCGAGCTCGCTCTGTTTTGCCTAAAAGCATGCCTGCAATAAGAGGGTCTTTCACCGTCTCTCTTAAGAACTCAATTAAGCTCTGGTAATGAGCGGTTTCTTGACCAATCAATTGTTGAACAGAGTCCAGCTCGCCCATCTGAATCAAGCCACTGATGGTGTTGAGCTTGTTTTGATGCTCGTGGGTTTGTGAACGCAGTAGATCAGCATATTCTTTGGTTTGTGAGAGCTGGTCTGTTAAATCGTTGATTTCATCTCGTAATCGGAAACTCGATACCGCCCCGACCACCTCACCTGCCACTATAATCGGGCTTCGGTTAGCAATGATTCGCTTATTGTTTAAATACAACTCAACATCGTGGTCGGTGTCGCCGGTTGATAGCAGTTGTTCTAAATCACTGCCTGGCAATACATCAGAAAGGCGCTGTTGATTGAGTGCTTTATCCCTGTCTATCGATAAAATATCGCAGGCACTCTTATTAATTGAACGTAAAATGCCGTGCTTATCGATGCTCAGAATGCCCTCTTTCACGGTACTCATGGTTACATCTAGCTCAACATACAACCGGCCTATCTCTTCAGGCTCAAAGCCCAAAATAGCGCGTTGAAAACGGCGAGATACATAACTCGAAATCAAAGCGTTGACCGCAACCACCAGCAACGCCATCACAATCAAAAAGGCTAAGTAAGGTTCGATTCGATCTTGCAACGAATCCAATAAGTAACCAACTGACACCACACCAATAACGGTACCTTGGGTGTCTTTTACCGCGGATTTACCACGAACTGAAAAACCCAGCGATCCTTTGGCTGTCGACACATAAGACTCGCCCAATACCAATGCTTTTTGGTTATCGCCACCACGCATGGGTTTACCGAGCCTGTCATCATAAGGGTGAATCAGGCGGATACCTTTATCATCTCCAACAACGATAAACGCCGCGCCAATGAGCTGAGTAAGGTTACGAAATTTAACTTGGGTTTCTTCAGACAAAACGTAGGGAACGCCATTAGGGTCCAACGTTCCATTTTCTTGAATAATGCTGGTGACAAGCGGCGATTCAGATAGAAATTCAGCAACACCTAACGCTTTCAAACCCATCTCTTGTTCTTGAGATTGTTTGACGTAGTAAAAACCAGCCGCTGCAAGAATCAAAAGTTCAACGAGGCCAGTGACCGTCATGATAATCAGTAACCTTTTACGGAAACTGATACTGCTCCATTTCATATTCCACCGTCCCTAGCGTTAGACGATCAATGTTAACACCAAGTTAATCGCATGACCTTTCTAGGGACGTGAATTTGTGACTGCTACTCAACTAAATAATTGAGCAGATTGTTAATTGATAATCCTTTACGTTGTTCATCTCGATTAATCGTTCATTTTTAGGACTGATTAGCTTAAAAACCAAAATAAACGAATAAATATTGAGCTAGATCACTAAGATTTTAGGTGTTTTTTAGGTTGTTTAAAATAAATACAATTATAATGGTTGCATATGAAGAAGTTTATTGTTGCTAAGCCATAGGTCATGATTTTCAGACCGCGCTTTGAATCGAAACTTCGATTAACAAAATAGCAACAACCCTTCGCTCGCTGGACGTATCTATAACTAAAAGTTGCACGCTCGCCGTTACGAATGATGAACAAACGGATTAAGTATTCTCCCCTATTCATCCATCGCTATTTCAAACTCGGCTAGCCAGACAACGAAGAGGTGACTGATAAAAGCATCACCCAATAATAAAACATTGATGAGCAGGAAGTATCGATCAGTGGCAACGTCCAATAGAAACAGGATAACAAACATAACGTATAAACATTGTTGAAAAGGAAACAAGGCAATGAAACGCGATAACTTTGGAATTTGTCTTACTAAGACTATGCTGTTCAAACACTTACAATCGACTTTTACTCACGTAAGAGCCTATGAGAAAGATGGCACCTCCTCACTCGATCTCAAGGTATTGTTAGCATTCCCGCAAATGTCAGGGAGAGATTTATTACAAACAATGCAAGGTTCAAGACAATTGGAATGGCGCGCCGATCACCATTGTCCTAGCTTTAAATAAGCCACTTCATTTTGTAAAAACACTTCTATACTGAACTTAAAGAGCACGCTTATGCGTGCTTTTTAAGTTTCATTTATCTTTGATATTCACGTCACTCAATCTTATTTACACTTGATTAACGAGTTATGAAAATTTCTATTCATATGAGACAATCTATTCAAGACAAATGACTATCGCCCTGTTAACATTAGAGTTAATACTCTAATTGGTATTTAATGCAGATGACCAAACCAAAATTCCGATACCTTGCGATCGCCAGTATGCTTCTCGGCACTATGGCTTCGCCAGGCTATGCAGCTCCGCTCACTTTTTCTGAAGCGTGGCAAATATTGCAAGAAAACAACAACTCACTTGCGGCTCAACAAGCCAACGTTGAACGTTATCAACACCTTCAGAACTCAACAAGTAGCCTTAATCTACCTTCTATTACCTTAGGGGCTAACTACACGCACCTTGATAGTGATGTGACGATTAATGGTGAACAGTTCGGTGACAGCTTAAGCGGCGTAAATCCAGCATTTGCTCCCTTCTTAGCTCAGTTAGGTGGCATCACCTCTACCATTACCGAACAAGACATCTTTAGCTCTTCCATTCGTGCTGTGTGGCCTATCTTCACTGGTGGTCGAATAACCGCTGCGCAAAATGCCGCTGAAGGTAAAAGCGAAGAAGCGCAAAGCCAACTGTTGATGGAGAAACAAGCTCGCTACGAAGACTTAAGTAAGTATTACTTCTCGGTGATCTTAGCGGAAGACGTGGTGAGAACGCGTCAAGCCGTTGAAGCAGGCTTAACTCAGCATCGTGATTTCGCCATCAAGCTTGAACAGCAAGGACAAATCGCCCGAGTAGAACGCCTACAAGCCGATGCTTCTTTAGATAAAGCGATTGTAGAGCGCACGAAAGCTCAGAACGATCTTAAAATTGCGCAATTGGCGTTGACCCAAATCCTTGGTCAAAATGAAAGTGTAGAACCCTCTGAACAACTGTTTATCAATAAGAACCTGCCTCATATGGACGTGTTCATTGACCAGACACTCATGACCTACCCCGGCCTTAAGATTCTTGATGCAAAAGAGAAACAAGCAAGCAGCTTAATTAAAGCCGAGAAAGGTAAATACTACCCAGAGGTTTACCTTTATGGTGATTACAGCCTGTATGAAGATGACTCTCTAGCCAGTGAAATGAAACCCGATTGGTTGGTTGGCATTGGTGTGAATGTGCCACTGCTTGATACCTCTGGCCGTTCCGACAAAGTCGCTGCGGCTCACAGTGCCGTATCACAGGTTCAATTCCTTAAGTCACAAGCTAAGCAAGACTTAACCGTGTTGGTACAAAAGACTTACCTTGAAGCAAACCAAGCGATTGAAGAGGTTCAAGGCCTAAACTCGAGCTTGTCTTTAGCTCAGGAAAACCTATTACTTCGTAAAAAAGCCTTCACACAAGGGTTATCTAACTCATTAGAAGTGGTTGATGCCGAGCTTTATCTTGCGAGCATTAAAACCCAGCAATCTGCTGCTCGCTTCAAATACCTAATCTCTCTCAACAAGCTGTTAGCGCTAACCAGCGAAATGAATGCTTACTCCAGTTACTTAACCTCCTCTGTTCCGTCTGATTTCGACTCAAAAACAGACACCGTTAGCCAGTCAAAAGGATAATTCATGAAACCTATTAAGCCCCTTCTTCTATCTTTAGTTGGTATCGGCGTTATTGGCTGGGTCGGATACAGTTTCTATCAAGCTTATCAACCTCAGCCGGTTAAGCTTCAAGGTCAAATCGATGTGCAGCAATACAGCATCTCATCGAAAGTACCTGGCAGAATTGATGAAATATTCGTGCGCAAAGGCGATTCGGTTGAAAAAGGCGAATTGATCTTCTCTCTACTAAGCCCTGAGATTGATGCGAAGCTAGAGCAAGCAAAAGCTGGTCAGAAAGCCGCTGGTGCATTAGCACAAGAAGCAGAGAATGGCGCGCGTACTCAACAGATCCAAGCGGCTAAAGACCAATGGTTGAAAGCCAAAGCAGCTGCCGATCTGATGGACAAAACCTACCAACGTGTAAACAACCTTTACAATGATGGTGTGGTTGCCGAGCAGAAGCGTGATGAAGCCAAAACACAGTGGCAAGCGGCGAAGTACACCGAAAGCGCTGCATTCCAAATGTATCAATTAGCGCAAGAAGGTGCGCGTGACGAAACCAAAGTGGCCGCCGCTCAAAAAGCGTTAATGGCAGCGGGTGCGGTAGCGGAAGTTGAAGCTTACGCAAAAGACACACAGATCCACAGCTGGTTTAATGGCGAAGTCTCTCAGGTTCTATTGAGCAGTGGAGAACTTGCACCACAAGGCTTCCCTGTTGTGACTGTTATCGACACCAAGGATGCTTGGGCTGTGCTCAATGTTCGTGAAGACATGCTTAAGCATTTCGAGAAAGGCAGCCAGTTTGAGGCGTACCTACCGGCTCTGGATAAATCATTAACTTTCCAAGTAACTCACATCGCCGTAATGGGTGATTTCGCAACTTGGCGCTCAACAGACGCAGCACAAGGCTTCGATTTACGTACTTTTGAAGTAGAAGCACACCCTGTCGATACGAGCGAAACACTGCGTATGGGCATGAGCCTAGTGGTTGAGCTTTAGGTGACTTATGTCTGCTAACTCTCAATATACTGGATCGCAATCTAGAGGCTCGCAATCAACTGAGCATCATAGAGCGAAGAATACCTTGCTTCGGCAGTGGGCGATTGTCCGCAAAGACAAATGGTTGTTGTCTTGCCTAACTTGGATTCCTTTGCTGCTTGCTGCCAGTATCTGGCTGATTTTTTCACAAGGGATCGCTCGTGACTTACCGGTCGCAGTTGTCGACCTTGAGCACAGTCAAATCTCGCAACAGTTCACACGCCTTGTTGATGCGTCACCAACGCTGCAAGTCACTCAGAAATACAGCTCTGCGAGTGATGCGGCGAAAGCGATGATCGAACGTGATATCTATGGTTATGTTGTGATACCAAGGCACTTCGACCGAGACCTTCTGCTCGGCTTGAATCCGCAAGTGTCTGTATTCTATAACAGCCAATTTATCTTAATCGGTAAGCTGGTGAACTCTGCCTTGCTGCAGGCTCAAGGGACTTTTAACGCGCAACTTGAAGTCGTGAAACAGCTGTCACACGGTGATACCACGGTGCAATCCGCATTAGGCCAAGCAGTAACGGTACAAAGCCAGATCACGCCGCTGTTCAACAAGAACACCAGTTATGCACAGTTCTTGGTGTCTGCGGTTATTCCTGCACTGTGGCAGATCATGATTGTGGTGGGCACGATATTGGTTTTGACGGCGAACGTTAGAGCTCGTGGGCTTCACGCTTGGTTATCCAACGCCCCTATGAAGTCACTCGCATCAACATTAACGCCCTACCTTGTCTTGTTTTTGATGTTTGGTATCGCGTTTAGTTTTTGGTTCTATGTGCTCTTAGACTGGCCATTTAACGGCAGCTTTGTGGCATTGACTATTGCCCAACTGCTAACCGTGATCAGTTGTATCATTATGGGTTGTTTGTTTTTCTTCTTAACACTTGATCCAGCAAGGGCGATGAGTTTCGCTGGCGCATTTACGGCACCAAGCTTTGCGTTCATGGGTATTACCTTTCCAGTAACAGACATGAATACAGCTGCTCAAATTTGGAGAAGCTTATTGCCCGTGAGTCATTACATCGAAGTACAAACGGCGCAGTCTAGTTATGGTGTGAGCGCAGCACAGTCTTTGATCAGCCTCTCTTCTATGTTGTGGTATGCAGTTCCTGCTTTCGTGGTAATGTTGCTAATTAAGAAACACTTGGCGCAATCAACTCTAACTGCACAAGCAGATCCATCTACAAAAGCAGCTATATCTGCAAAAACAACGCCGTCAACACAGCCAGAAGCATCAGCACAACAAGGAGTAAAACGATGAGCTTTACTCAACTGCTCAAGCAAGAACTCTTAGCGGTATTGCGCAACCCTGTCGTGCTTCTTACGGTATTTGGTGGTGTGGTCTTCTATTCCTTCTTGTATCCATTGCCTTACGCGAACCAAGTTCCTCAACAACTGAAAGCTTCGGTTGTGAACTTGGATAAGAGTCAAAGCAGCTATCAATTAGAGCGTATGGTGGATGCCACCTCTCAGATCGAATTGGTCCGTCGAGACTCCACCATCGCCGATGCGAAACAAGCCGTGCTTAACCAAGAGATTGGCGGATTCCTTGTCATTCCAGAAGATTTCTACAAAGACTTGTTGCTCGGTAAGAGCCCGACACTTTCTTACGCTGGTGATGCTTCTTACTTTTTGGTCTACGGAACCATTGTTGAAGGGCTTGCCAAGGCCGGTGGTACGTTAGCTGCGCAAGTTAAGGTCAGCCATTTGTTAGTCGAAGGTGTGCCTTTAGAATCGGCAGCCAAAGGCTACAGTGCATTCAGCTTGAACCTGAAACCAACGTTTAATAGTCGCATGGGATACATCGATTACGTAGTTCCAGCCGTCTTTGTGTTGATCCTGCAACAAACCTTAGCCATGGCTTCTGGTTTAGTGGGTGCAACCCA
The DNA here is from genome assembly GCF_041469245.1 of Vibrio sp. 10N.286.51.B11. Taxonomy (NCBI): domain Bacteria; kingdom Pseudomonadati; phylum Pseudomonadota; class Gammaproteobacteria; order Vibrionales; family Vibrionaceae; genus Vibrio; species Vibrio sp. 10N.286.51.B11. Next base: position 44,078 of record NZ_JBFRKI010000001.1, read on the forward strand.
AAACGCTCAATCGACATTTGGCTACTGGAGTAAGACCTCTCCAGCGAAACTGATGCTTGCCCGCTGTTGTACCTTAGTCGGCATTTATTACCTGTTGTCGATGTACTATTTCGGCGCTAGCTTTTCGATGTATGGGATAAACCAGCTCGCCTCAACAACACAGATCTTAACCTTACTTCTGCCCTTCTTACTGGCCAGTTGTTTGATCGGGATTTTTATTGGTGAGTTAGTGCCACGAAGAGAGCTAGTCACGGTTGTAGTGTTAATCAGTTCAATGCCACTGATCTTCTCTTCAGGTTTTATCTGGCCAGTTGAAATGATGCCCGAATGGTTAGTTCTATTATCACAGCTGTTCCCAAGCACACCGGCTATCCAAGGTTTCTTAGCACTTGATCAGATGGGTGCATCTTGGCAAGAGGTGGCATCTCAATGGACATTACTCTGGGGACAAGTTTTGTTGTGGGGTTCGTTATTGGCACTTAAGCTCTACCACAAATCCAGCAAAAGCACGGTTGGCAATAGCAATAGTGATCGAGCCGTTTAGTTTTATGTGCTATCGGAAAGTAGTCATGCTTTCCGCTCATCAAAAAAGCTCTTATAAAGGGCTTTTTTAATATCCTAAGATCCGAATACACTTTCAGCCTTAGAATGTTTATACACCTCGAAAACATATCGAATACTCGAAATCCCCTACGCGCCCTCTATGTCCCTCCAGCCCATCACTCTGAATTCTCCTTCACCCGACTCTATAGCAGCTACTGCATATGCTTTTCTCAGCATAAAAAGCATCGACTTATTCCCAAATGATGACAAAACCCGAACAACTGTAAATTTATTGTAAAAATTTCTTTGTTGGCATTATTTTTATGTATAGGATTATCAGTAGGACTTGGTAGCCCGAATGCCATAGTCTTATTGGTGCACATACCAAAAGGATATCCATACAAAGCAAGATCAGTACTTATATTTATTTCGTTTTTCGACCTAGCTACAGCCGTTTATGTTGCCGTCGAATGAAGTAGATAAACCACTGAGATATACAAATCAAATAGAAAACAAACACAACAGCAACAAACATAATTTATTAAAAAGACAGGGAAAACCATGAAAAACATACGTGAATTATTTTTTGGGTTTATATTATTGTTTAGTTCCAGTGCATTTGCAGAAGAAGGATCATTTAACCAAGCTATCAGCAACTTAAGTCAAAGTGTTGATGGTTTTTTCAACGAATACACAGGTTGGTTCGTTGGGCTGATATTTAAAAGTGTACCGATTGGTGAAGCTAACTTCCCAGTGATTGTTGGCTGGCTGTTGCTCGCTGCGATCATCTTCACTGTTTATTTTGGCTTTGTTCAATTTAAACGTGTCGGCATGGCGATAGACATTATCAAAGGTAAGTATACCGATCCTAACTCTAAAGAGGACGGCGAGGTTTCTCACTTTCAAGCGTTAACAACGGCGCTTTCTGGTACTGTCGGGCTTGGTAACATTGCCGGTGTAGGTGCTGCACTTGCGATTGGTGGCCCTGGCGCGACATTCTGGATGATCTTGTGTGGCCTTCTGGGTATGGCTTCTAAGTTCTGTGAGTGTACCTTAGGTGTGAAATACCGAACTATCCTACCTTCAGGTGTTGTTTCGGGTGGTCCAATGTACTACCTAAGCCAAGGTCTGGGTGAAAGAGGTTTAGGCGGACTAGGTAAAGTGCTCGCTATTGGTTTCGCATTAATGTGTATTTTAGGCGCATTAGGCGGCGGTAACATGTTCCAAGCTAACCAAGCACACGCCATGTTAACTTACGCATTTGATGTACCAAGTGAATACGGTGTGATCACTGGCCTTGTACTTGCCTCTTTAGTTTTCTCTGTGATTGTTGGTGGTATGCCTTCTATCGCATCGGTAACAGAAAAAGTTGTTCCTTGGATGGCTGCTCTGTATATCGGTATGGCTCTGATTGTTATCGGTTCTAACCTTGATCAAGTTGGCCCTGCGTTCAGCGCAATCTTTACAGGTGCATTTACTGGTGAAGGTGTTGTTGGTGGATTTATTGGTGCGCTAATTCAAGGCTTGAAACGTGCAACATTCTCGAACGAAGCAGGTGTAGGTTCAGCAGCTATCGCTCACTCAGCGGTTAAAACAAAAGAACCAATCACCGAAGGTCTAGTATCACTATTAGAACCGTTCGTTGATACGGTAATCATTTGTACAATGACCGCATTGGTTATCACTATCGCTGGTTTAAACGTAGGTCCATTCGATGGCTCTGGTTTAACGGGTGTAACGCTGACTGCTGCATCGTTTACTGAAACGGCAGAAGTATTCAAATACACACTCGCTCTCGCAGTAATCATGTTTGCGTTTTCTACCATGATCTCTTGGTCGTACTACGGTCTTAAAGCTTGGACTTACCTATTTGGTGAAGGCAAAACAACGGAGCTGATTTTCAAAGTGATGTTCTGTGTGTTTGTTGTTATTGGTGCCACGATTCAATTTGGTGCGGTAATCGACTTCTCTGATGCGGCTATCTTTGCGATGTCTATCTTCAACATTCTTGGTCTGTACTTCTTGATGCCAGTTGTGAAGAAAGAACTGCAATCGTTTGTTGCTCGTGTGAAATCAGGCGAAATCAAAACGTATGAGAAATAACGTTTAGTGGAATGAGGTTTTGCTCTAGTAGCTAACTGCATTCTAAGAAACGACACAGCTCTAAAAACGAAACTGTTCTAAAAATTTTTGTAAGACCCTTTGCTTGAGAAAGCGAGAACAGGACTGCAACTTTTCCAAAATCCCTACCAGCTTGGCTTGTGGGGATTTTTTATGTCTGAACGATTAGGCGAATAACTACCTTCAATGCCCTGCTCACTCTTTTCACCCTTTTCACTCTGTTCATCATCGTGTTCAACATCGACACGACGAACCAACTCTTCTACTTTGATCATCTCTTTTTGCGCTAATGGCGAGCGACAATCATCGAAACAATAAGCTATGGTGCAGTTCTCACAAAGATACTCTGGCATCACTCCATCCCTTGTCGTCAAAGCAGCCAAATGCGAACTAGCAATCGACTGCGTGTTCATCCTGAACAACACTATTATGCAGCGACTCTGAGCTGAAAATATGTATGCAAAGTCATTTAATAGACAACAAGTAACATATCATTGTGGATATACGTAACTATTCACAAATATCTAAGCAAACAATGAAAACACGCAAATAATCAATAATGAGAAAGCACCGGATCTATGCTCTCGACAAACGCAAAACGCCCACATCACGTGTGTGATGTGGGCGTTTCAATATTTAGTGCAAAACTAACGTTAGGTTGGTAAAGCCTTCGGCTTATAGACCCATCTCTTCAGTGAGAGTTTTGATCTGTTTGAGGTCCATGGTGTGGACTTCAATCATTTGTCTTATATCACTCAGTCGAGAGTTAGCGTTATCTTGCTTCTCACACGCGTCAGATTTCGCATCCCATGATGTGCCATCTAAGTAAACATCACACGCTTTCTTAAGAGAACCAAGATTCTGCTCGAGTTGATCTCTTTCTTTCTCAAGTTTTTCAAGTTCTTGAGAAATCTGTAATTCTTTTCGGAAAACTTCACGCGCACGCTCAAACAAAGTCGATTGCATGTCAGCCTGACGATTAAGTTTCTGGTTGTCTTGCTGAGTTTGCTCTAACGTTTGCTTCTGTTCATTTAGCTGTTGCTCTAACGAGTAGTTCGCCTTCTCTAAAACCGAAGACTGCTTCGCTAATTCCTGGAGCTCTTTTTGATGCTCTTCCTTTTGTTTCACTAGAGCGGCTTCTACTTTCGCATCGATTTCGGTATCAACTTTTGCCACTTTAGTTTCAACGGATGTCATCAACTGTGCTCTGCTGTCATGCAGTTCTTGATAACGAGTTTCGAGTACCTGGTAAGTGGACTCCCACTTAGAAGCCGTAACTGTAGAACCAATTAAGCCACCCAGTGCTAAACCTATAACCGCAGCAATGCCGATATAGAGCTGACTGCGCTTATCGCGTTCTTCTATAACAACCACTTCATCTTGTTCGCTTTGTCCAGATTGCTGGTTCACTAGCGGGTACTCCCAAAAATTTATTTAACGTTACGCGGTCACTGACACGAATGCCAATACTGATTGTGAAGGCTCAGTTAAACCTATCGCTCAAGCCAGAAGCACTTAAGCTTTACTAACACATTCATCCCACCTGTTTACAGGCAGGCTTAACGAGTTAACTCCGAAATCATCAAGCTGGCAGTATACAAAAGGAAACTGCTAACGATAACTATCACTACCCATTTTTGCAGTTTTTCGTTTGTCCGGTAACGAAATAGTACAAATGCCAAAGCCAATAAAAAAACAATCGCTATTAGTCGAGTCATAACTCCTCCTTGTTTCTCTATTTTATACCATTTAAATAAGCAAGTTACGTCAGAGACTCGTTGTTTGATCATTTAGTTGAACAACATTTGTGCAAACAGATATTTTGTAGCTGACATCACATTTTATATGATCTAGGATACGCCTACAGATTACCTAATTATTTAGGTAATTGTTCTGATGAAGACTGCAGGAGAGTGGTTTTTAACTAAACATTAACATTTAGTTAGGTTGACCCGCCGAAGAAGTAAATCTTTCAGGTGCTTTATGCTGGAGAAATCCAGAAAAGTGAGGACTGTCGTTGGAGGAACCTCTGGAGAGAACCGTTAGATCGGTCGCCGAAGGAGCAAGCTTAGTGCCCGTTACTTATCTATAAGTGATTCGCTAAGTGAAACTCTCAGGCAAAAGGACAGAGGAGTGGAAAGCAACAGCCTTAATTAACACAAGAATTCTATCTAGAAATCCGTATGTATTAAGTAGTGCCCCCGATCCCTGAGATCTGCACTGCCTTCCCTCTTCTCCTTAAATTTTTAATTTATTAAGGGGAATCTATGAACCACCTACAAGCTACACTACAAACCATTAACCAATTCGTTTGGGGACCACCACTGCTTATTCTGCTAGTGGGTACAGGTATCTACTTTACTTTTCGCTTAGGCTTACTCCAGTTTAGACACCTCCCAACTGCACTGAAAATGGTGTTCAGCAAAGACAAATCTGGTACGGGTGACGTATCGAGTTTCGCGGCTTTGTGTACTGCACTTTCAGCAACCATTGGTACAGGTAACATCGTTGGTGTAGCGACCGCAATCAAGATTGGTGGCCCTGGTGCCCTATTCTGGATGTGGCTTGCCGCTGTATTTGGTATGGCGACCAAGTACGCAGAATGTCTACTCGCCGTTAAATACCGCAGAACCGATAGCAATGGCGAAATGGTTGGCGGCCCAATGTACTACCTGCAATACGGTGTCGGCTCACGAATCTTAGCGGTAATGTTCGCTGTCTTCGCGCTCGGCGTTGCTTGCTTCGGTATCGGTACCTTCCCACAAGTCAACGCTATCTTGGACGCAACTCAAATCTCATTTGGCGCTTCGCGTGAGATGTCTGCTGTCGTTCTTACGATATTAGTGGCAGTGGTTACCCTTGGTGGTATCCAATCTATCGCTAAAGTGGCAGGGAAAGTTGTTCCTACTATGGCGGTTATGTACGTCGTCGCGTGTTTAAGCGTTCTGATTTCAAATGCCGACCAACTACTGAATGCCATTACCCTTGTTGTGACTTCTGCGTTTACCAACACAGCAGCAACCGGTGGTTTCTTTGGCGCGAGCATCATGCTTGCTATCCAATCAGGTATCGCTCGTGGTGTGTTCTCGAACGAATCTGGCCTAGGTAGCGCACCAATGGCTGCAGCAGCGGCTAAAACAGACTCATGTGTGAAACAAGGACTTGTCTCTATGACAGGTACCTTCTTCGACACCATCATCATCTGTACGATGACAGGTTTGGCGCTTATCTTAACGGGTGCTTGGCAGACTGATCTTTCAGGCGCTGCGATGACCACTCACGCATTCGCTGTTGGTCTGAATGCAGATACCCTTGGCCCTATGTTGGTTTCTGTTGGCTTAATCTTCTTTGCGTTTACAACAATTTTAGGTTGGAACTACTACGGTGAGCGCTGTGTTGTGTTCTTGCTAGGTACCAAAGCTGTATTGCCTTACAAGATCATCTTCATTGCGTTGGTGGCTTCTGGTGCATTCTTAAAGCTCGACATGATCTGGATAATGGCTGATATCGTGAACGGCCTAATGGCAATTCCGAACCTAATCGGGCTTATCTTGCTGCGCCACGTTGTTATCGAAGAAACCAAGCTATTCTTCAAACCGTTGACGTCTTCAAATGATTGTGAAGCAGTTAAAGCGTAAACTGAAGTGATTGAATACCAAGCCCGCATTCAACTGCGGGCTTTTTTATTTTCATCACATAGCGAAACGTCTTAAATTATTATGCAGCACATATGCCCTTATAAATAACAAGAATATTAAATCGACCACTATGCGATTTAATAAAGAAGATAGAAGACTACTAAAAAGGACACTAATAAAACCAACACTTAATTAGATATTACTTATATTTAACAGATTATGCGTTGGTGTCAGGCGTTTTGTAACAAACATATTAAATTTATTTTCGTTTCAACGACACAAAAAACCAGAAGAATAAAACATGTGACTTTAATTCATATATTAGTCAGTTTATAGTCATCTACATTGATGAGAGAGAATTATAATAAAAATAAAACGTTGGCTATATGATCAGATTCGACCCGATTAAAAACCGTATTTATAACGATGAACGTTCTATTAAAGTAGGATACCGTGAAACTCGGGTCCTGGAGTTATTACATAAAAACTCACCCGATATTGTTAACAAACAAGATATTATTAGCTTCGCTTGGGGAAACGAGTTCATAGGGGATACGTCACTAGCGAAAAGTATAAGTTTACTGCGCCAAGGGTTCGTTAGATTAGGCATCAAAGAAACCCCAATCGTCACCGTTCCTAAGGTGGGCTATCGCCTTATCGATGAGTGCGTGGTAATCGACTCCCCCATCAATAATGCAGCCACAACTCCCCTTGCTGATGCGAGCAACCTGATACCCGTCGGCAATAACGGTATTGCTATCGGTGCAGCTGTTGCAGTCGAACCTAAGCCTAACCCTAAACAAAGTTCGTCGGCTTACTTTCCCACTGCTGAAAACCGAAACAAGTTGTGCTACTTCACCACTGGCTGCTTACTGTTGGCATCAGCGTTATTGGCTTTTGCTAAGGTTAATGAGAGAAACCTCAGCGATATCAACCCCGTTAACCGGCTCAGCGAGCAATGGATAGGTCAAATACAAGTTTTCCAAGCCCCTGAAATGGCGATGACGCCAGAGCTAGAAAGCATTCTCTATCAGTATCAATGTGATTGCGTGGCGTACATTAGCGAAGAAGCGGAATATTCTGAGCTCTCTATTCTGAACAAAGCCACACGCCAGTCCGTCAACATCTTTTACACGCCAACCCAACTAGATCAAGCCAGTACCGAACTGGCCCTATTCCTAGAAAGAGGTCAATTATGATGCCAATCGTTGCGCTCATTTCTGCATTCGTTTTATTGGTTGGCATATGGAGTATCCCTTCGCCCCAACCAAAAGAAGAGCATCGCTACCAACATAGCGTGGTGGACCTGATAGTGAATGACAATGTATTACGTACCGACGGATTAACGAAAATAAGTAACAACAAGGTGCTGCACCTGATGTCCGTTCAAGACGACAACATGCCCGACCCACTTGTTCTGCGATTCAGAGGAACAGCCCGTCCTTCTCAATCACTTTTCTTTTCTATTTCTGGCACCATTGACTTAGTCTCTGTGCAAAAAATAAATAAAACAATGAATGACAGCCGATTGGCGCCTTACCTGTTAATCAACAATGACCCATTAACGGTAAAGATTGATATCTTAAGTTCGAATGATTTATTTGCCATCATTAAAACGTGTAATACAGGCCGAACGCAACTTCTGGCCAAACGATAATTAGAGATAGTTTAACCACTAGCAAAAAGTGCCCTATTATCAAGTAGCAAGCTTTTCCGATATTACACATAAAAAACGGATGGTTATTTTCATTATTTTATCAGTAATACAATTATTACAGTCTTCCTTACTTTAAGTGTTTGCATTTTAAAACCGATAGCAAAGCAAAATATTCAAGTTAGATTTTTACTCTTTGTCACTCACTACCTGCCCACCTTAAAACTACGAGTATTGTGAATGGTTATACCTGTTCTTCTAATTAACCATTCATACAAACGCCAAAAATAACGTCAAATAATGTTGACGTCTAAGCCCGAATAATGGGCCTTCATTTTTCTAAAAACGGTTTGAGCCCCATCAAACAATTTACGTTCAGTTGCATACTCTTTCACCGTAAAAACACTAATGACAATACAAGCCATTGAATTAACTGGGTAATTTAATTCAACCCTTTTCAGTATCTATCTATTTATCAACATGAAAAAGTGAACTTGTCTTGTTAACTGCACGGCACACAAAACATTATCAAAATAGAAAAATTACAAATGAGGGAATTGTTAATGATCACAGTAAACAGAAGTCTCTTAGCAACCGCAGTGTTGTCTGTTCTATCAACCGGTGTAAATGCGAAGATTTACCCAGACCAAATAGTGTTTGACCAACTTGGTGAAGATGTCTGTCGCTCTGGTTATCGTCCTATAGACCGTTATGAAGCAGAAGAGCAGAAGAGTACTTTGGTCGCTCGCATGGGCACTTGGCAGATCACCGGGTTAAAAGGAAACTGGGTAATCATGGGGCCGGGTTATCATGGCGAAATTAAGCAATCAAGCAGTGGGTCAACGTTCTGTTACCCAAACAACGACCAATCTGAAATCCCCAACTATTCCGCCAAATCGGTTCAGGAAGGCAGCGAAATCGATGTTCAGTATGAATTAGTGAACAACCGTAACGACTTTGTACGCCCATTAAGCTACTTAGCCCACAACCTAGGTTACGCTTGGGTTGGCGGTAATAACAGTCAGTACGTGGGCGAAGACATGACGATAAAGCGCTCTGGCAACAGTTGGGTAATACAAGGAAATAACAATGGCTCTTGTAGCGGCTATCGCTGTGATGAAAAAACCAAAATCACCGTCGACAATTTTGCCTACACCGTTAACGACGACAACTTTTGGCATGGTGATGTTGTCGAGTCGGATCGTGAACTAGTGAAAACGGTTTACGCGACGGCAAGAAACAACAGCAACATCGCGCAACAAGTGGTGGTAGACCTAAAAGTAGACGAATCAACAAACTGGTCGAAAACGAACAGCTACGGATTCTCACAGAGCGTTCAAACAGAGAACACCTTCAAGTGGCCTTTGGTTGGCGAAACTAAGCTCACCGTTAAGTTCGAGGCTAACCAAAGCTTCGCTGAAACAAATGGCAACTCCACTAGCGAACAAGTAACACTTCAAGCTCGTCCTATGGTTCCTGCGAATTCGGAGCTACCGATTCGAGTTGAGCTGTATCGTTCAAGCATCTCTTACCCGTACCGATTCAACGCCGATATTAGCTACGATGTTGAATTCAACGGCTTCCTTCGTTGGGGTGGCAACGCGTGGCACTCTCATCCAGATAACCGCCCGTACAAGGCTCATACCTTCACCATGGGCCGTGGCAGCAGTGAATCTGCCGACATTCGCTACCAATGGGATCACCGTTACATCCCAGGTGAAACTAAATGGTGGGATTGGGGCTGGGCGATTAAAGAAGCTGGCTTATCAAGCATGCAATACGCGACTGGCGGAAGCTTACGCCCCTTCCACTCTTACGTGTCTGGAGATTTCTACGCTGAATCTCAATTTGCAGGTACTATCGAAATTGGACAAGCAACACCAATTACTAACAATCTACGCAGCAAAAGAAGTACTGATTCCGTCAACGAATCTACTGAGCGCATTGGCGACATCGAAGTTACCACCAACTTTAACGCCGATGAGTTGAGTGACTTAGGTTTCGAAGGTGCTGAGATGAACATTAGCGTCGTTGAATAACTGCGCTGTAGAATAAGATCGGTACAAAGATCTACCAGTAATAAAGCACAAAGCCCACGACACATCGTGGGCTTTCATATATTCATGTTCAACTGAAAACGGTGAACTACACAGGCTCTTCCATCAGAAGCTTAACACCCAGCCCAACCAGCACCATGCCCGTCACACCTTCCATCCACTTCATAAAACTCGCGTTTTTGAGCAAATTTTTAGCCGAGTTAAGCGCGCCAGCCAAACCACATTGCCATACCATCGCAATCATAAAGTGTACCGAAGCCATCAACATAGATTGCAATAAAGGCGAACCTTCAGGGTTTACAAATTGAGGTAAAAAGGCCAGATAGAAAACTGCTGTTTTTGGGTTAAGAACGTTAGACAGAAAGCCTTCACGCAAAGAACGCTTTGCACTGTATGCCTGCTGAGCTTGTTCTCCGACCTTTAAACCGCCACCGTTTTTCATTAATGCTCGCAAACTGCTTAAGCCAAGCCAGATGAGGTAAACCGCACCTACCATCTTAACGGCTTGAAAGAGTTCAGCGGATTGGGCGAGGATTGCAGATATACCCACAGCAGAGAAAAACGCGTGTACATACAAGCCGCTACAAATACCAAAGCTCGTCATACAACCGTCAGCTAAGCCAGAGCGGCTAGTATTGCGAATCACCAAAGCCGTATCTAAGCCCGGCGTTAGCGTTAAAATAGTGATGGCAATTAGAAATGCCTCAAAGTTCAAAATATCCATATCATTGTCATTTTTGTTCAGCGATCTATCATCAATACCGTGTATCTGAACAATTCGCAAGCAACAATTGCCACCAGCTATACAACTCACTGATTTTGTGCACAATAGAACAGTTTGATTTGTTAAGAAATAGTAAATTCAAGGCATCGTACCGCCTCATGCTTTTCTCGCTATATCTTCGACTGCGAAGGTCGGCGTCATTAAAAAGCAAAGCCATAATCAAAGTACACGAGATGAACCTTAACGCTGACGCAGCCCTAAGGATCATTTAAAGAAACCAAATTAAGAGTAGTCAAATGAGCGCATTCAAAAAACTAGTCGAACACTCTCAAAAATGTTCACGCTTTCAACACCTAGCTTCTATTTGTGGTTGGGACCAAGCTTCAATGATGCCAGCAGGTGGTAACCAAGCTCGTAGTGAAGCGATGGCCGAGCTTTCTGTTCATATTCACGGCTTAATGACTCAACCACAGCTTGGCGATTGGATTGCAGACGCTGAAAATGAAGCGCTGAACACTGAGCAACAATCGTCACTTCGTGAAATAAAACGCCAGTGGCAACAAGCAAACCTACTTCCAGAAAAACTGGTTGAAGCGAAATCTCTATCGGGTTCAAAATGTGAACATGCGTGGCGTAGCCAACGCGGTAACAACGACTGGGTTGGATTCGAAAAGAACTGGCGTGAAGTGGTTGAGCTTTCTCGTGAAGAAGCGCAGATTCGCGCAGACGCAGCCAATCTAACGCCTTATGATGCGATGCTGGATATTTATGAACCGGGCACCAGCTCTACTTCACTTGATACCCTATTTGCAGACGTTAAAACTTGGCTTCCAAGTTTAATTGATGAAGTGATCGAAAAACAATCGAGCGAGCAATTTAACGCACCATCAGGTATCTATTCGACCGAGAAACAGAAAGCACTGGGTTTAGAAGTCATGAAGCTGCTTCAGTTCGATTTTGAACACGGCCGATTGGATGAAAGTGTTCACCCATTCTGTGGCGGCGTGCCTTCAGACGTGCGTATCACAACACGCTATGACGAAGCGGAATTCGTTCAAAGCTTAATGGGTATTGTGCATGAAACAGGCCACGCACGTTACGAACAAGGCTTACCAAAACACCTAGCAGGACAACCAGCGGGGGAAGCTCGTTCTATGGGCATTCATGAATCTCAATCTTTATTCTTCGAGATGCAAGTCGGCCGCAGCGACCCGTTCATTGGACACTTAGCGAACTTGGCTGGTCAGCAATTCTCAGGCTCAGAATTTGAGAAAGAAAACTTCCAGAAGATCTACACGCGCGTGAAGAAAGACTTCATCCGTGTCGATGCTGATGAACTCACCTACCCTGCACACGTTATCCTGCGTTACGAGATTGAGCGTGACTTGATCAACGGCAAGATCAAACACACTGACGTGCCAGAGTTATGGAATACCAAGATGCAGTCTTACCTTGGTTTAAGCACTCAAGGCAACTTCACTAACGGCTGTATGCAAGACATCCACTGGACAGACGGCGCATTTGGTTACTTCCCATCGTACACATTAGGTGCGATGTACGCGGCGCAGTTCATGGCTTCAATGAAGAAAACGGTAGATATAAACTCTGTGATTGAAAGCGGTGACCTATCCCCTATCTTCACTTGGTTAGAATCAAACATTTGGAGCAAAGGCAGCCTGCTGACCACTGATGACTTGGTGAAAGGTGCAACGGGCGAAACCTTGAATGCGCAATACTTCAAAGACCATTTGAGAAGTCGTTATCTGTAGATAAAACGCCCAACTACATTGAAGGTTTCTACTTGCAGAGCTTGCTGTGTAAGTAGAACCAAGCTGAAAAAAGCATAGTACAAGTATTGTAAGTCAAAAGTCACAATTATAGCTGAAGGGTAGCTTTGGTTCTAACTAGAAAAGGGGCACTTCTGAGTTACGAAGTGCCATCTGTGAAGGTTCTGGACATTTCCGAGTTGCGTTTTATCTAATTTAGTAAGTCATGAATTAACAGAAGTAGGGCAACTCGCTTAGTCGAGTGTCCAGTATCACTGGTGCAGATCAGTTATCATATTTTAAGTAAATCACTCTAGAAAGGAAGCGAAACCTATGAATTTTAGTTTTGAACAACTTCTCGCGTTCGTGACCGTTTATGAACAACTCTCGTTTAGCAAAGCCGCGGTCAAACTCAATAAGCACCGAACTACGATAGGGCAGGTGATTACCAACCTTGAAGACCAACTAGCGGTCAGTTTGTTTGAACGAGTGGGGCGTTCGGTAGAGCCAACTGAAGATGGTCACCTTCTTTATCACAATGCTAAATTAACCATCGAGCAAGCGCGTACTTTCGATAAATTGGCGCTAAGCCTCTCTTATGGTGGATTAGAAAGCGTCAACATCGCTTATTCTAGTGTGATTCCTCATCGCGCTTTGGTTGAAATCCGCCAGCAATTTCTTCGCGATTTTCCGCTAATGCGCGTGAACTTTTTTGTTAGGAATAAACAGGACATCAAAAGAGGCATAGATAGTGGCGAATACCATTTTGGTATCGTCAATGTGCATGACCGTCAGGCGATGTATAGCTTTGATGCTACTTTCCTTGGGCATTTCGAATTTCTCCCTTTTGTTCAAAAAGGTGGAGATCTATCTAGGTTGGAGAAAAGTGCAGTCTTGGTGGCTCTGAAAAACAGCAAACAATTTGTCTTACGATCTTTTATTGAAGAAGGTATGTCAGAGAAGATTATTTACAGCTCAGACAATGAAGCAATCGATCAACTTGCCCTAGTGATAAAGATGGTCGAAGCGGGGTTGGGTTGGGCGTTACTGCCTAAAACCTTTGCTAATACTGAGTTTGCCAATCATGCTATTGAGCCAGTTGAAGCCGATGAGATGCTAGAGGGCTTCAAGTTTGGCTTCGCGCTTTGGTGTCCACATTCCAAACAAATTGTTGATATTAAAAAGTCGTTAATCACCGTGATAAACAATTATCGCAAGCGATTTGAAGATGGTCTCCGTCGTTAACTCATAGACTCATCCAATTTTTTAACAAGGTTCAATTAGAGCCTTGTTTTCGTTTCAGTTAACTTTAAGTTCGAGTTTTGATGGATTACACCCTTTATATAGGAGTGTGAGGTATCAAGCTGACTATCTCTTCAGTCATGTCACTTTCCCTGTACCTTTAAATAATATAAAAGATATCATACAGTTTGTTGTGATTTTACCCCCAGCCCGTGAAGATAAAGTGACTAAATGGTTGATGTGATACATAGCAATTGTTCACAACTAAAGTTCATAAGGATGGATGACTTTTAGTAGGGAAAATGTTCGCATCCTAAACGATGTAGAGTATTCAATCTAAGTGATTTTGGGGCAGATCTGAGCTAGCAGGCACTTTGCAAGAAAAGCGCCACGAGTAAAGCTTCAGGCTTATGAAGCCTCTGGACATTTCCGTTTTAGCAAGATTGCCAATTAAGCAAAGCATGAATTAAAAGGATAGAAAAAGTCGCTTACGTGATTGTCAGGGATCATTAGACCACTACAACTTCAATTGTCAGTTATAACTAAAACGGCACCTAGCCTTTGAGCAAAAAACCCTATATAACTCATCCCCACCTTCATGCTCTCTTACTCGAAAGAAAAAAATACTCTTCCCTCCCTCCTCATACGCGAGAGCTAGCTCAGCATCATCTCTTATCAAACCTTCAGCTACTAAGTGAACTTCTAATGCATCGAGTGCTTTTTCTTCTAAGGCTTTATCGTGAATTGGTTTAAAACCTCCAAATGAAAGGGAAGAAAAAAAAAGAGCAAAAACAAAAAAAACAATTCGCATAACTATTCCTTTTTTATTAGTTCAATACTAATTCCAGTTTAGTAAGAAATTAAGATTGTCGCAGCAGTGAAACTAAATAGATAGCTCTCGTTTCATGCAATTAAAGTCGGAGTTCATCATTCTTATTATGGTAAATGGGTAAATTAGCTACCAAAAACAACCCTCAGACCGCCTCAAACGCTCTCAGCGAGGATTTTGGGCTTGTTCAAGGCTATGCTCATACTACCTTGTATGTGTGTGACTCTTTCAGTGCGATTTACAGAGCAAAAACTAGCGAATTCGTTTGAGTCAAGAACTGTACTCTGCCCCCACTTTTCGTACTTTGTGAGTTAAGTCGCCCCGTTAGCAAGAATTTGGACAGCCGCAACTACCTTAAAATGCAGGTCACATTCTCCACTGGACGGACGGCGCATTCGGTTACTTCCCACCTTACACATTAGGTGCGATGTACGCGGCTCAGTTCATGGCTTCAATGAAGAAAACAGTGGATGTGAACTCAGTGATTGAAAGCGGTGACCTATCCCCTATCTTCAATTGGTTAGAATCGAACATTTGGAGCAAAGGCAGCCTGCTTACTACTGATGATTTGGTGAAAGGTGCAACAGGTGAAACCTTGAATGCGCAATACTTCAAAGATCATTTGAGAAGTCGTTACCTTTAATGGAATAAATCGATAGAGGCTGATCAGTTTATTGATTCAGCCTTTTTAATCACATTTTCAAAACATACTTAGATTGATTTGAAGGTTTTATCCCTTCATCGAACTTAACAATCACGGAAGATTCTGGTACCTACTAGCACGAAATTGGACAATAACAAGTTAGGAGCAGTCATAAACTGCAGTCTCATTCGAAGCGATTAAAAAAGCACTTCTAAACGAGATGTTAGAAGTGCTAATTATTGAGTAAATTTAATAAACTTCTTATACCCAGACTTGATCAAATACTCGGTACATGTTGCCACCTAAGAACTTGCTGCAGTCTTCTTCTGAGTATCCATTTTCAAGCATGGTATCAATTAGAGCTGCAACAATTTGATATGGTGCTGGGGTAGGAAACCCTTTTGCTCCTACAGCGGCACTATAGCCACCATCAGGGAATACGTTCTGCCCCATTGGTGTTTGAATAATAGACGCTGTAAAATTGATGTTCGGGATATAGTCTGAACCGAAGCCAACGTGGTCTATACCGACTAAGTTGACCATATAATCAATATGTCGAAATAATTGTTCAGTCGTCAATATATCTGGGTTAGATGTATCCATAAAGGCAGCCACCATATTTATTGAGCAAACCCCACCGGTTGCCGCAACACCTTTAATCACAACGTCAGAAAGGCTTCTCTGATAATCGGCAATGGCTTTCGCACCTGAATGCGAAGAAATGACAGGTTGGCTACTGCGTTCAATCGCATCTAAGGAGGTTCGTTCGCCAGTATGGCTTACATCAACAGGCATACCGTATCGGTTATAAGCGTCGACAAGTTTTTTCCATATTCAGTTAGACCACGGTTCTCAATTTCGAAGCAGCCATCACCCACATCATTACGTTGATTATATGCCAATAAACAGTAACCATAGCCCATCTCACGCCATAGTCCTACGCGATCAACATCACCACCAAATATTTGAGTACCTTGGTGAGTGAAGTAAATACCCAATTTGTTTTGTTTTACCGCTTCATCAATATCTTTGGTAGTGCGGATCATCATATAGTCGTCTGGGCGTTCTTTCATTTTGCTTAGGTAGAA
The DNA here is from genome assembly GCF_041469245.1 of Vibrio sp. 10N.286.51.B11. NCBI lineage: Bacteria > Pseudomonadati > Pseudomonadota > Gammaproteobacteria > Vibrionales > Vibrionaceae > Vibrio > Vibrio sp. 10N.286.51.B11. The sequence continues at coordinate 60,383 of NZ_JBFRKI010000001.1, forward strand.
CTGAGCGCCTTTCATAATGCCTTCAACCGAGGCATCTAACGAGTCTGCGGAAGGACATGCTGCTAGTACCTTGAATCCAGCGGCTTTGCACTTGTCCATTTCATCATGGAATTCTGGTGCTTCAGGTGAAGACCATTGAGAGGGCCAAAGACCGGAAAAAAGGCTGTCAATAGCCATAGAATCTCGAACAATTTTTTTTGCACGTTCAGATGCAGGATATTTGTGTGTTCGTTGAGGGATTTTTGAATAATCTTTTATTTCAAATTCTGGTAATTTTGGTGCACCTGACTTTGTCGCTTTATCATTACTTGGTTCGATTTCAGATTTGTTGTCCATATTTGAAATTTTCCTTAACAGTGTTAGCTTCTATAAAATATAAATATGTTGGAAGTTTGGAAGTAAAGATAGGTACGGATTTATATCAAACGGAGTGTTAAGCCCTTTGTACGCACCTTTTTATGCACCTTTTTATAAATAAACTACGCCCAATGACATGATAAAAACGTGATTTATGTCGAATATTTTTGGCAAATCTATCTAAATGTTACCTCAATTAGAAAATTCATTTAAAAGTATTATATGTGACACTTTAAGAAATTATCGAAGAGGTGAGATAAAAAAGCGATACCTGAGTATCGCTTTCTATAGTCTGATTTATCATTGATTAGGTGAATTAACGTCGAATGGCTTCGCCTGCTTTAACGTCTGTATCTAGTTGTGTGTTGTTGACAACGATTTTGCCGTTAACCAATAGCCAATGTACGCCTACGGCTGGGTGGTTAGGATCTTGGTAGGTGCCCACATCAGCGATAGTTTCTGGGTCGAATACCACGATATCTGCGTCCATATTGGTTTGGATTCGTCCTTTATTTTTCATTTGAGGGACAAAATCTTCTATTAATTGAGCTGGCATCAGTGTCATTTTACGTAGTGCTTCCGTCATCGTTAACAAGCCGCGCTCACGAACATAGACTCTGAGTACTTTAGCAAAGGTGCCATTTGATCTAGGATGAGAGAATAGATCTTTTGGTAATGGCCACTCGTCACCTGCATAATTTTCAATGTGGCCGTCTTCGTCCATATGCATCCAGAACATTTCGTCAGATTCAATCAACACATTAGGATTTAGAATCGAAGCGTCTAATAGAGCAAGATCTTTAGGGTTTTGCTCGTCTAGGAAGTGCCAGACAATAAAAGTACCAGGTTTATTTTCTTGGTAGTCTTTCAACTGTTCTTCTGTCATACGTTCTTTACCTAGCTGAAAGTTTTCAGCGGTTGAACCCATACGTTCCCGCCAGCCTTCACCAGAAAACATGGCTGCGCCAACGACAGTACTTGCTGCGCCCCAAGGGTAAGCGCCCACAGTAACATTGATTCCTTGTTCTTGAGCCTTATTGACCATAGGTAAGATGGTTTCGATATCTTTTAATGAAGTACTGTTAATATGACAAAAGTGCATATGAGCGCCAGTGATAGCGGCATTGCCCACTAATTCTTTAACGGCTTCAAACGAGCTTTGTGGCTCGGCATTGCTGGCATAGCGAACGTGAGTATAGGTTGCTACGTCTCTTTCTGCGGCTAATTCAGCCAATGCATAATATTCTTTTTGACCATGGCCCGGTGCATAGCCAGCGTTAATACCGATACCTAGGCCACCTTCATCAAGGCCTTGCTCAATCAGCTTGATGATTTTACTTTCTTGCTCAGGTGTTGCTATATCCATCTTCCAATCATTACGTGATTGAGCTTTTTGGAAATAGCCAACGGTCGCTTCGGGTTCCGTCTCACTAAATGTAGCAATACGAGCGTAAGTCCAACCAGCTGCTGCACCATAGTTTAATGGTAAGCCTTTTTCAGCTTGTCCTGCATACCAGTCACTGATAGGTAGAACACCAGATTCGAGTTCCAGCATAGTGGTAACGCCTTGCATCGCCTGCATTCTGTAGTCACCAATGTTTTGACCATGAGCGTGGACGTCGATGAATCCAGGGGCAACAACTTTACCTGTAGCGTCAATAGTTTTATCCCCAGAAATACTATCGGTCGTTATTGCTGTGATCTTATTATCTTTGATCCCGACATTAGCAACAGAATCGAAATTTGTTTCAGGGTCGATAACTCTGCCGTTCAAAATTACAACATCATAATTAGCGGCGATAACAAGTGGTGACATAAGGCCAAAGCCGACGATCGTAGCCTTTTTAATGAATGATTCTAGTGGTTTCATAATTTTATCCCGTGTGTGAGATGAACTATAAGTGTTACGTGTCAAAAATCTTAGACCAATAATTTCACGCTATCTACCTGATCCTCTTCTTTGCTCATTTTTCTCAATGATAAGACAAATCTAACGTGACAAGAGAAAGTGACTCAAAAACAATCACTTTTACGCTCATCTCACCCACAGCTATTGACTTTGCCGCTCCAGAGCTGCCCTTCTCTATAAAGGCAACTTTGACAAAATAATCCTTTATAGCTAAACGTTTTTGTACCAACGTTTTCGTCAGGGAAAAAAAAATGCCAAACCTTAAATTACGAAGCTTAAGCGCGATATTCTTCTTTGCTGTCACTCTTCCCATCGTAGTGTTAGCCGACGAGGGGCAAGATGTAGAGCAGGTAGCTAAAGAGCTAGCCAACCCAAACACAACGCTTGGCTCGATGTCCTTTAACTTGGATTGGACGAACTATCAAGGCGACTTAAATTCAGCGAACAGTCAGAACGGGTATCGCTTGAGCTTTCAACCTGTTCTCCCTGTGCCAATTGCAGAGCGAACCAACTTATTTATCAGACCAAATATACCTTTAATATTTGACCAACCCTATTACAAGGGCGATAGATTTGAAAATTCAGATGCAGGTCTCGGTGATATCGGCTTTGATGTGGCCGTTGGTCATACCTTTGAGAGCGGCATGATTGTCGTGGGGGGGATAGTGGGTACACTGCCCACCGCAACAAGCGATGAACTGGGTAACGATCAATTCTTACTCGGTCCAGAGTTTGCCTTAGCCTACGTACAAAGCTGGGGGGTTATCGGGGCGTTAATTACCCATCAATGGAACGCTGGCGGAAGCAATGACGCCGACGCGAGTATTACTGGTGGACAGTACTTCTATACCGCGAATCTAGACGATGGATGGCAAATTCAAGCGCAACCAACTTGGAGCTATAATCACGAAGCGAGCAGTGGAAATAAATTGTCATTCCCTATTGGTATTGGGTTCGCTAAGACGACTCTCATTGGTGGCAAACCCATCAAGTTTGGTCTTCAATACTGGAACTACATTGAAAGCCCTGACGCGTTTGGGATAGAGCATCAACTTCGACTGGTCATCACACCTGTTGTTGCTCTTCCTTGGTGATAACAGGTCGCAGGATAAAATTAGACATAAAAAAACCGCAGCGAACTGCTGCGGTCTTAAATTTGGCGGTGAGTGAGGAATCCGACTTATTTATTTAAGATGCTGATATATATCCATAAAAAAACTCGCAAAGAGAGCGGTAATACTTATGGTAATACTTTTAACCAAGTGTCAAATTCATAAGTTACTGCATAAATTTTTAGGCTAAGGCAACTATACTTTATCCTAACGTACTTAACCTGCTTACAACCGCCAGCTAGTAATTCAGTCTATTTCAACATAAGTATAATAGCTTCTTCAACGGCATCAGTTAGGTATTTCCAACGGTGCTGCAATAGACATGCAGGCTAAGACCCCCGATACACGGTTACTCACTTTAATCCCTTTCCGCACAGAATCTCTGAGCCTTAAGAAGGTTCTGGGCATTTCTGAGTTACGAAATGGTGCGTGAGAAGTTTCTGGACAAAAGTGTGCTACGCGATTTGCTAATTTAGTGAGCAATGGATTAGTTTAAGTAAGTTAAATGAGATTTGTCTTAAAATAGACAAAAAGCACGTCGGGCAGCCAATTACTCAGTATTGTTTGCAGGAGCCGTTTAATTAGTAGTGTCTACTTTGGCCACATCAAGGTTCCAAGCATATGAAAATTAATTGAATGCTCGGGCTATCCTCCCATGCCCTTGATAATCGTATTTCACTGAGTTACTGCTAACGAATACTGATTCACCAGCTCTCAACACAACGTGATTATTTTGACTTGAAATTGCAACTTCACCTTCAATACAAAACAGTATTTCTGCGCTACGAACAAACTGTGCTTGGCTGGTAATCTCGACTGTCATTACTTCAAAGCAGAAGTCATCAACTGGGATCGGGTAGCTCACTTTATTACTCTCTTTATATATTGGTTTTAGCCGAATCTCCGCTGGTTCAATCGGTTCGAATGAGGTGTTATCTATTAACTCAGTTACATCAATGTGTTTTGGTGTGAGCCCTGCGCGCAAAACATTGTCTGAACTTGCCATTATCTCCAGACCAGTCCCCTGCACATATGCATGTGGGGTTTCGGCGTACAAAAACATTGCTTCGCCAGGTGCTAATTCAACAGTATTAAGCATTAGTGGAGAAAATAGGCCGATATCTCCAGGATAATGCCGCTTAAACTCAGCACTGTACTGCAGAGCCTCGCGCCCTATCATGGTTTTAGCCGGACGTCTGTGCGCCTCACCAAGTTCAGCCAGTGCCACCTTTTTACGTTCACCTTCAAGTGACATAATCGCAGCAAAGAACTCTTTTAGCGCTGCACTATCTGCGTGCTTTTCTAGCTCGGAAATTTCTTTCGCCAGACTTGGAATGTCGGCCTCTTTAAACAAAGTAATAATGTCTGCAATTGGGCGAAATCCATTCATCGCTTTATAAAAGGTTAAAGCGTAAACCAATTCAGGCTTATGGTTGGAATCTTTATAGTTTCTGTGCGCGGCATCTAGCGGAATCCCTCGTTGGTTTTCTCGCTCAAACCCTTGCTGCGCTTTATGTTTACTAGGGTGTACCTGAATAGAGAGTGGCATCTCTGCGGCAAGCACTTTGAATAAGAAAGGCAACTCCCCAAAACGTGCAGCGGTGTAGCCACCAAGAATATCTTGCTTGTTGTGCTCAATTACCTCAGCAAGAGGCTCTCCGGTACCATCGAGCCTAGAGCAGCCATTTGGGTGAGCACCCATCCAGATCTCTGCCTGTGGCTTGTGCTCTGGATTATTGATACCAAATAGGTTGTGAATGGAGTCTTTACTACCCCATGCATAGTTTTGGATGACGTTATCAAGCTTAAATAGAGACATACTACTTCTCTCCAAAAATCTGTGCGCCGACTTTCAAAGTAGCGGCAATATTGCGTGCAGTGCGAGTCAGATTATCGCCCGCCTCTGTCAGAACTTGTTCTAGTGGTTGTGGTGAACGAACCGTGCCAAAGGTGCTATCGACAACGTTGTAGAGTTCATCAATCTCTTTACCCAATGAGCCTGCAATTCCAATCACGGGAATACCTTGTAGCGTGGCTCGTTTAGCAATACCAAACGGGGTCTTGCCTTGCAGGGTTTGGTTATCCATCTGGCCTTCGCCAGTAATAACCAGATCCGTGCCCTGCAGCACTTGGTCTGCGTTTAAGGTGTCTAAAACCATCTCAATACCTTGCTTGATTTGGATATCAAATAGCAGTGATAAACCAAGAGATGCGCCACCAGCAGCGCCAAAGCCAAGTGTAGTTCGGTTATCTGTTCCAGTGAGATTGCTGCTGACCTCTCCAAAATGATTCAACGCGTCATCAAGCTGATCAATCAGTTCCGAGGAAGCCCCTTTTTGAGCACCAAAGATATAGCTAGCGCCGTTTTCACCAACTAATGGATTGTTGACATCACAAGCGATCACAAACTCGACCTGTTGGCATCGAGGATGGATATTGCTTAAGTCGATACGAGAAAGGTTAGAAAGAGCAGTACCACCCAAGGCAATCTCATTGCCTTGCTCGTCCAACAACTTGCCACCCAATGCTTGGACGATACCAGCCCCACCATCATTGGTGGCGCTGCCTCCAAGACCAAGCAGGACTTTATTTACACCTTTCTCAAGTGCCTCTTTGATCAACTCACCAGTACCATAGGTAGTTGCAAGGGCAGGATCGCGATCTTGTGGCGAAACTAGGTCTAATCCCGATGCTGAAGCTATCTCTATCAATGCCGTATTACCGTCATCAAGCAGTGCCCAATGTGCATCGACGGTCTCACCTTGTGGGTTCATCACTTGGGTAGTTTGCACAATGCCATCTAACCCTTGCATCAATACATCGACCGTTCCCTCACCGCCGTCGGCCAGCGGTAGATGCACATACTCCGCTTCTGGGAATACTTGTGCAAAACCGGCTTCAACGCTTTGGCATACCTGCTTGGCACTAAGAGACTCTTTAAATGAATCGGGGGCAATTACAATCTTCATCTCGGTTCACCAACTCCGCCCAGTTGGAATCAGAGCGGAGGTTTCTACGGTTAAAAACTAGGATTAAAACTTCACTTGGAATGATTTAGCCTGACACGCATTAAGTGCACCAAAGCTCTGGCTAGCGACTTCGGTATCACGTACTCGCTCATCCAAGCTGGTCTCTTGCCATGAAGTCACTGGTTGAGTGAAGGTAACACCATCTTCAATCTGTCCAGATTCAGCCGGGTTGTAGACACGTAGAATTAAGGCATCTTCATCTTCCGCTTTCTTCAGTACACTAAGAACAGCTCCTTTCTGCTCTTTGGCAAGAAGCGAGTAGGTTAACGGCTTGTCTTGCTCACCGACGTTTAGCTTCATTGCGTTGTACGGGATCTTGTTGTAACACTCGATTGGCGTTACATAGTCTCGTGCTTTAGCCATAACGTTGGCCGCGATATGGTTGCCAGCAAAACCAAGTAAGCTGAATTCACACACCAACTTGCCGCGAGTTTGCGAGTCTGGGGTCGGGATCTTGATACCTGAAGGACGTCCTGGACGCAGCAACAACTCTTCTTTACCTAGAACTCCTACCCCACGCAGTAGAGTTAGAGCAAAGGTATCGCGTTCTTCATTGCCTTGGCTTGATACGAATTCAAACTCACGCAGACCATTGGTCATCAATGCCAGTCCACCTGTCTGGTTTTCAACCGCAGCAAAGTTCATCAGCTGGTACACAGGCACTGGCGCTTCTTTCCAGCTTTCTTGCTCCCATACTTCCATTGCAGGGTCGTTAGTTGGTCGAGTGATAAGGCCAAACTGGTTATCTGCCACCACATTTTCAGAGACAAATGGCGTTGGGATAAGCACACGTACTCGATGATCGTCTGCTTGATTATCTAGCTCCATACGGACTTCAATGCGGCGTGAACCGGCTTTAAGTACCACTTGACAATCGACATCTACATAGCCGTTTTGTCCTGTGCGCTCTTCACGCTCTTGCAGATTAGCTGGTACATCCATTCGCAGTTTGATGCTAGCAACCGATTGGAATCCTTCATGTTTAATATCGGTTTCGACTTTAAACTCATCTGAGTAAAGCAGCCACTCTTTGCGAGATGGCGAATAGTCGTACTCATCGCCATCGTCTGAACCATCTTCAATTTTTAGCACTTGGTCGTATGTCATCTCGGTTTCTTTGTCCAAGATGGTTAGGGTGCCATTGTCGTTCACTTTGATGGTGTAGAACTCATTCTCTAGCAGGTAATCTTTCTGCTCGGCAATCTTCTGAGCACCTTGTTCATTGCCTTGAATATGCAAGGTAGCAAAGCCCATCGCAGGTACAGATTGTTTAATCTGAATATCGTACTCAATAAACGGGTCATAGTTACCGTAGTGGACAATCTGGCGGTCAATCTTGCCTGGGTCGATCACTCGCTGATCTTGGATGAAGTACTCAACTGAGTTGCCGTTATCATCGAAGATGTTGAACTGCTCTGCACGAATAGTGATGGTGGTGTTGATCACCTCTTCACGTTCGTATGGCGATAGGTTAAAGAAAGCTAGCTTGTCGCAGCCTTCACGCGCTGGCATGTGGTCAACAATTTTACGCTTGTAAAAGGTGATCAGATTGCTCGCCATATCGTCGGCTAGGATGTAACGGTTAAGGATCTCCGCATGCACCTTGTCTGAACAGCAGCAGCCAATAGAGTCATGGGCATGGTTCTTCATGCTCTCTTTCCACATTTTCTCAATCAAGCCATGGTGATATTCAAAACCTAGTGACCAAGCGATAGAAGCAAGAGGTTCTAGGATGTTGACGATCTTATTCTCTACCTGAGCGTGGATCAGCTTGATATCCATACGAGTTGACGAAATTGTACGGTGCACACGCATGTATTTGCCGTCGTTAAACTCGCCTTTTACTGTGTCTAATTGATCGCGTTCTTGCTTGATGCGGTCGAACACCTCTTCAAAGCGGCTCATCACAAACTCACGTTCTGGGTAAACCTCACGTAGCTTGTCCATCACCTCAAAGATGTCTTTTTGGATTGGCATCTGATCGTGACCATTCGGCAGCAGGATATCTTTGGTCACTGACGGTTTTTCTAACACCGGGAAGTATTTGTCTAGGCGAGCACGCAGCCCTTCTTCATCTTGAGGTAGGTACTTACCAATCGCATATCCAAGAGGCAGTACTTGTGCAGCTACTTCTGAACCATCATTAGATTGCCATAAGAACTCAGTTTTGTTGGTACCGTGACGCTCAGAGCAACCACGCCAGAACATCGCTGTATCGATATCAAATCCGTTATAGATCATCGGCAACTGTGAGCTCATTGAGAACGAGTCTGGCAAGTAACCAATTTTCATTGGCTCACCTAACTCTAGACAATCGCGTAGGCCGTACAACATGTTACGAACGATTGACTCACCACCAACCTGCATAGTGTCAGTTTGAGAGTACCAAGGGCCAACAATAAGTTTGCCCGCCTGAACTAGGTCACGTACACGCTCTTTATTTTCTGGCTTGATGGCAAAGTAGTCTTCAAGGACAGCGGTCTGACCATCAAGTACATAGTATTTGTATTCTGGATCGCTCTCCAGACGTTGCATGATCTCTTCCATGTTGTTCACCAGAAGAATACGAGACTCTTCAGTGGTGAAGTACCATTCGCGATCCCAGTGCATGTGTGGGGTAATATGAACGCGTGATTTAGTCATTGTTTTGTACCTGTAAAGACTGTGCTGTGCGACTTAAATGAGTAATGGATTTTGAGTAAACGCTGAGTTATCCAAATAACTTTGAAGCAATAGAACCAAACAACCCTTTCTTCTCTTCAACTACTGGTGCAGATTCTTCGGCTGCCTGTTCAATTTGTTCTTCCTCATCGCTAAGAAGTGCAAAAATTTGTTCTACAGTTGTCGCGCTAAGTACCGCTTCACGAACTTCATCATCAATCAAAGTACTTGTCAGCTCGGTCAGCAGTTGCATGTGTGTAGAGCCCGCTTCAGCATTAGGAATAGCAATTAGAAAGATCAGATTTACATCCTCTTCTTCATCAATGCCCTGCCATTTCAAATCTTGTTTTAGGGTTGCGACTGCAAATGCTGCTTCTTTCACTGCGTCGGTTTTGCCATGTGGAACAGCAAGGCCTTCGCCTAGCGCCGTTGCACCATGCTCTTCACGGGCAAACACAGCTTTTAAATACTCTTCTTTGTCGTGCAGTTTGCCTTGTTGGTCGAGTTGTTCAGCGAGTGCTTCAATTGCAGCGTCACGACTTTCGAACGTCGTTTGTAGATTAATCAGTGATGAGTTGGTAAGCGTTGTAAGGTTCATAGTTTTAGCCCCGTGTTCACGTTCTTTTGGGTTATCTGTTTATGTGACAACAATAATACCAATCAAATACAAATAAACCATGATACAGATCTCACAAATATCACGATATATATTAAATTGGAGTTAAGGGTCCATATTTGTATTCTTTATCATTATTTAACTGGGTAGAATTCGTATTATTCAAGTCAAAGGTCACACACTAAGACCTGTTAGAGTGGTTCTACAGGTTAATACGCAAGAGGTTAGCTAGGATATGACGACAAGATTACCCATGTACCGACAAATCGCTGATGCCATTAGAGATAAGATTAGCACCGGTATTTACAAGGTTGGTGAAGCACTACCGACAGAAGCACAACTCCGTGAAGAGTTCTCTGTCAGCCGCGTAACTATACGCCAAGCGCTTAAACTTCTAATCGAACAACAAGAGCTAGAAAGTATTCAAGGTAGTGGTACCTATGTAAAAGAGAGCAAAATAAACTACAACATCTACCAACAGAGCAGCTTTGCTGAGAAATGGGCTCATTTGCAGGGAGTAACACACAGCGATGTCTTATCTTTCGAGGTACAAGCCGCCTCATTAACGCTGGCCGAACACTTGGATATCAATGAAGGCGAGCGCATTTTCTACATCAAGAGAGTACGTTTCCTGGACGAGACCGCCATTACGGTTGAAGAGACTTGGATGCCAACGACTATGTTCCCAGACCTCAGTTACCAAGTGATGCAAGGGTCGAAATATGACTACATCGAAAAGCAAAAGAAGATGGTGATAGATAGAAGTGAGCAAGAAATCATGCCTGTCCTTCCACCAAGTGACGTGGCGACATTGCTTGGAGTCAATCCTACAGAACCTGTTATAGAAAAGCGTACTCGCGGATACCTAGAAAATGACACCATCTTCGAATATAGCCGAAACTATTTCACGACCAACAACTATAAATTTACCCTCACCTCTAAGCGCCAAAGGGCGAATACAAGCTATTCTATTTAAATAAGGGTTTTATTACTTAATGTCGCCTCGTAGCTATTTAGTATTATATTTCAATGGTATATAGTCATAGTGCATTTTTTGTATTACTTTGATACTTAGAACAATAAAAACAAATTAAATACAAATAATACAACTTGTGAGAATCATCACAGATGATTAAAACAAATTAAGTAAGGATATAATCATTGAGTGACCTATTTGTCGCTCAAATGACGAGAGACGACGCAAAGGAACATCAGATGAAAATCTTAGCGATTACAGCATGTACAGCCGGTGTAGCGCACACCTACATGGCGGCTAAAAATTTAGAAAAGAAAGCAGCCGCGCGCGGTTGGGAAATAAAGGTCGAGAAGCAAGGTGCGAATGGACTAGATGGAAAACTAACCGCACAAGATATCGCGCAGGCCGATGGCATTATCTACGCTGTTGACGTAGGCGTAATTGAAGCTGAGCGCTTCGAGGGGCTAACGTCTGTGCAAGGTAAGGTTAAAGATGGTATCAAAGCCGCTGATGAAATGCTTGATGCACTCGAAGAGAAGGTCAAAGCGGGTGGCTCAAATGCGAAAGCAGCCACGACGACCAACAAGTTTGCCGAGAAGGAAGAGAGCAACGACAATATGATCGTTAGTTTCTTGAAACTTTGGTACAAGGGCGCTCTTTCAGGCGTATCTCACATCATTCCTCTTGTTATAATCGGTGGTCTTTGTGTAGGTCTTCTAAATCTATTCTTCGGCTACGATTACACCCACCTTTATGATGAAGCGATACTGGTTGAATACACGGGCAAAACATACGCAGACCTTGGCATAATTAACGCCGCTGAAGGGTTAGCAAACAGTGAAATCGGTGCAATTAAGAAAGAAGTTTATGCAGCTATTGCACAGCCAGAAGCCAAAGCGCAGTTTGAGTCTTCGTTTCAAGGCATTATTCATTTCCTATACTACGGCACGTTAAAAGCATTTAACCCACTGTTAATCTGTGTGCTTGCAGCATTTACAGCTTACGGTATGGTCGGTAAACCTGGTCTAGCTCCTGGTTTCGTCGGTGGTTTCGTCGCTGTTGGTGGTGGATTCGGTAAGATCTCTATCATGACCGGCGGCTTCCTAGGTGGCTTAGTAGCCGGTGCAGCAGCAGCGTTATTTGTTATGCTTGTCCGCCAGATCAAAGTACCGAAAGTACTAGAGTCAGTGAAGATGATTATCATCACACCTCTACTAGCGGGTATCGCAACACTAATCTTTATGTATGCGGGCCCTGGTAAGTTCTTCGCGATGCTTAACAGTGGTTTGGTTGACTGGCTAACCTCAATGGGCACAAACAACCTACTGATTCTTGGTTTCATCCTCGGTGCTATGGCTTGTTTCGATATGGGCGGCCCGGTAAACAAAGCGGCTTACCTATTCTGTATCGGTGTTGGTACAAGTGGTGACTTCGCTGGTGATGCATCAATCTTTTACGCTGCCTTTACTGCTGCGAAATGTATCCCTGGTATGTCATTAGGCATTATGTCTGTCGTATTCAAACGTTTCTTCGATGAAGAAGATCGCTTGGCAGGCCCTTCAACCGCTATCTTAGGTTTCTGTGGTATCACTGAAGGTGCTATCCCTTACGCTGTAAAAGATCCAATGCGTATCATCCCTGCTCATATGATTGGTGGTGGTGTAGCGGCTGCATTAATTCTTTCTTCTAAGATTACTATTGGTACCGTAGCTGGCGGCGCAGTGTTCATGCTACCTGTCATCGGTAACCCTGTTGCTTGGCTGACTTACTTCGTCATCGGTATTGCAGTGTCAATGGCACTAACCATCGGATTAAAAGTAATAGGAAACCAAAAAGAAAAGAAGTTAGCTGAAACGAAAGCTTAACTCACCCTCACTTAGTATGCTCCAAAACTCCAAGCCTCCCCCGCTTGGAGTTTTTTTGTATTATCAGCTCACTCACTCAACAACCATTTCTTGTATTCAGTGCTTTAATTCGTATCATTAAGCCTCTAGAGGTGATCACAAGTCGTTGTCACCTATCTCTTTTGTATTGTTTTCGAGGTTTACATGGCAAGACTGCCCCTGTATCGCAAAATAGCTGACGCCATTCGAGAAAAAATCAGCAGTAAGATTTACAAGGTAGGTGAGGCGCTGCCAACAGAAGCTCAACTGTGCGAAGAGTTTTCTGCCAGCCGAGTAACCGTTCGTCAGGCGCTTAAACTTCTGATCGAAAATGAAGAGCTAGAGAGCATTCAGGGTAGTGGCACCTACGTTAAAGAGAATAAGGTTAACTACGATATCTACCAACAAAGTAGCTTTGCGGAAAAATGGGCTCATTTAGGTGGGATAACTCATAGCGATGTAATTGCCTTTGAAATTCAATCTGCCTCGTTAACACTAGCAGAGCACTTAGACATCAACGAAGGCGCTCGAATTTTTTACGTAAAACGCGTTCGTTTTGTCGATGACAACCCAATCACCGTTGAAGAGACATGGATGCCAGTCGACATGTTCCCGGATCTAACCTATCAAGTGATGCAAGGCTCGAAATACGATTATATCGAGAAGCAGAAAAAACTGGTGATAGATAGAAGTGAGCAGGAAATCGTGCCCATCCTCCCGGCTAACGATGTTGCTGAGTTGCTAGGCATCAGTCCTGCCGACCCGATCATTGAGAAGCGCACTCGCAGCTACCTACACGATGACACTGTATTCGAATATAGTCGCAACTACTTTAAATCCAGTGACTATAAGTTCACTCTAGTCGCAAAAAGACGGAAATCTCCCCGTTAACCTGTGGACGTTTTGAGTAAACTTGTAGAATGTTCGAATCGACTATTCAGATTACTATTTATAGGACAAACTTTCTTTAACAAGATAGCTATGAGTAAAAACACTAACGTGATGTATGGAATCCACTC
>NZ_JBFRKI010000002.1:0-198845 GCF_041469245.1 Vibrio sp. 10N.286.51.B11
TTTACTTTAATTGGTATAATTCACTAGCTACCACCAAAAACTTAAGTACGATATGCACCTAATCCTAAATGGCGACTAATATAATGAGTAAGCGTCAGTAATTTGGGATTATTATGAGGTTCTTTTTTGCACTGGTTGTATTCTTTTGTTCATTTTCTCTATCAGCAACTTCGTGGGAAAAAGAGAGTCACCCTACTAGAAATTCACCCTCATCAATTGGAAGCTATGCCAATGGCTGTCTAGACGGCGCGCAGGCTTTGCCTATTAATGGTTTGGGGTATCAGATCATTCGCCCTCAAAGAGAGCGCTACTATGGCCATACAGAAGCTATAAAGTTTATTGAGAGGTTAGGAGTCACGACCAGCGAGAAGCTCAATACTAATTTATTGATCGGTGATATTTCTCTTCCCAGAGGAGGGCGCTTTTCTTCAGGTCATTCAAGTCATCAAACAGGGTTAGATATTGATATATGGCTAAGGTTAACCAGTAAGAGGTTGTCAGAGAACGAATTAGCTGTGCCTAAACCTGTGAGCGTTGTGGATCTTACCAACTACAAATTGCGTGAATCGAATTGGACCGATGATCATTTTCAAGTTATTCGTTATGCGGCGAAAGATGAAAAAGTGGTGCGTATTTTTGTTCATCCAGTGATCAAGCAAACCCTTTGTGAACAAGAAAACTCTGACGCTAATGATAGAGCTTGGTTAGGCAAAATAAGACCTTGGTGGGGACACCACTCCCACTTCCACGTTCGTTTAAAGTGTCCTGAAGGCAGTTCAAACTGCATAGCTCAAGCGAGCCCTCCTAAAGGTGACGGTTGTGGAGATGAACTTGCAAGTTGGGCTCCAAAGACTGTTCCAGTTCCACCTCCTAAAAAAGTAGCGAAAACTAAGAAAAAGAAAAAGAAAAAAGTTAAAGTGATGCCAAGTCAGTGTTTGGCCTTGATATCGAATAAGTAATCCTGTTCATCGAGGCTTTTTACAGTGGTACTGCCACTGGTTTTTTCGACTCTAAAACTGGAGAAATATCACACTTTTGTCTAGAGTTTATAAACACGAGATTAAGAACATCGTTTGATATTAATAAAAGCAATAACGGTATCAGCAAGGGCGATGGCGAATTTGACAAGGTTTGGTCAGGGATTGAGTGTTTTGGGGTGAAAGATGCGGCTTATATGCAGTATGCGAAATCAGAGTCTGATACCCGTCGATAGATAATTCAAGGATAAGACTATGACTATGATTTGTGCGAAGGAATTTTCAGAATGGTTAAGACATAGGTTCAACGCTGAAAGCTCGGGTATTTCAATTTCAAGAGATGACATCAATCAGCTAACAGGCAGACAACGTTTAGACCCTAGTTTCGTAAATGATGTTCACTATGAATTGATGCAGTATGGAATGGCATTTGTGACCGATACCAGCAGGGAAAACTTTTATCTTGTTCCTATAGCTCAATCAATAAACTGGCGAGAACGACTCGAATATCAATTTGAAAAAGAGCTCTTCTGCAATATTTATCCAATCGGAAAATCAGGATGAAAAAAAAGGTTCAACTTATGGTTAAGTTGAACCTTTCTTCTTTTAGGTCAAGCCTTGAATGATAACAAACTTCTCAAGTAGCTCGTCATCAGTTTCAATATGGTTTGGGTCAGTGATGATGCATTTTGTAATCGGACACACTGACTGACATGTTGGCTTTTCATAGTGACCTTTACACTCTGTACATAAATCAGGATCGATCTCGAAGATGCTGTCGCCCATAGTGATTGCACCATTTGGGCATTCAGGATCACACATATCGCAGTTTATGCACTTGTCAGTAATTAACAGAGCCATTATTTTCTTCTCAAGTAAGTCGCTTAAGTAAAAATTATTTGCCTGATGCGTTACGTGTATCTTGGCCTTCGCTCAAGTTACGCATCAGCAAGCCGTACTCTAGATCTAGATCTGCTGGTACAGGAATAAATACAAAGTGACCGTTACCTTTCGCATCGTCGACCGCTTCAGATTTGCGGTTTTCCATAACTTCTAGTTTGAAAACAACGTTACCTTTCGGTGTCATCATTTCTAAGCTGTCGCCTACTAGGAACTTGTTCTTCACTTCTACTTCCGCTAGGTCACCACGGCGCTTACCTGTGAACTCACCAACAAACTGTTGAGTGTCAGAGATAGAGTAACCGTACTCGTAGTTTTGGTATGTATCGTGTGTATGGCGACGTAAGAAGCCTTCAGTGTAACCACGGTGAGCTAGGCTCTCTAGTGTACCCATTAGGCTTTCATCGAATGGTTTGCCTGCCACTGCATCGTCAATAGCTTTACGGTAAACCTGAGCAGTACGTGCACAGTAGTAGAAAGACTTAGTACGACCTTCAATCTTCAGAGAGTGAACACCCATCTTCGTTAGGCGCTCAACGTGTTGGATTGCACGAAGGTCTTTTGAGTTCATGATGTAAGTACCATGCTCATCTTCAAACGCTGCCATTTTCTCTTCTGGCTTGTGTGATTCAGAAAGCAGAACCACTTCGTCTGTTGGTTTACCAAGGCCTAGTGTGTTGTCTGGACGCTCATCTTGAACTTCAATGTCTTGCGTTTCTACTTCTTGAATAGCAACACCAGTAGGGTTTGCTTCAACGATCTGACCGTTTTCGTCTTCTTTCGCTGCTTCTGTTTTGTATTCCCAGCGGCAAGCGTTGGTGCAAGTACCTTGGTTTGGATCGCGCTTGTTCATGTAACCAGAAAGCAGACAACGGCCTGAGTAAGCCATGCAAAGAGCTCCGTGAACAAAGATCTCTAGCTCTGTTTCTGGGCAGTGTTCGCGAATCTCTTCGATCTCTTCAAGCGATAGCTCACGAGATAAGATCACACGCTCAACGCCTTGAGTTGACCAGAACTTAACGGTCGCCCAGTTTACTGCGTTTGCTTGAACAGAAAGATGGATTGGCATTTCAGGGAATGCTTCACGAACCATCATGATAAGACCAGGATCTGACATGATAAGCGCGTCAGGGCCCATGTCTACAACTGGTTTGAGGTCGCGAATGAATGTTTTTAATTTAGAGTTGTGCGGCTGAATGTTACATACAACATATAACTTTTTGCCTTGAGCATGAGCTTCATCGATACCGATTTGTAGGTTTTCGTGATTGAACTCGTTGTTACGAACACGAAGGCTGTAACGTGGCTGGCCTGCGTATACTGCATCTGCGCCGTAGGCGAATGCGTAACGCATGTTTTTGAGGCTTCCTGCCGGTGATAATAGTTCAGGTACAAATGGTTTTTGTGTAGTCATTGCTTCGTTCTCTAATCTGATCTCAAGTCAGGTTGATACCACCAAGTGATATCAAAGGGGCGCAAATTTTACGCTAAAATGAGTTTGGTTGATAGCCCTAAAGATAGCAATGACATTAACAAGAGGGTCTAGAGGCAGATATAAGTGAGAACTTAGTGAGAAATAAGCTCAGATACCGTTAGCACCTGAGCCTATAGTTTGACTGATTAAGCGTTAGGTTGAGTTAACCCGCCTAATGATTCAAATAGGTTTGGAAGGAAAACACTGAACTCACCACAAAGTAGAGAGAAGTCCGCATCAAAACGCGCAGCTTGATCTTCACGAGGAATATCGTCGTTTTCGTCTTTGAGCTCATCACTGAATTTTAGGCGTTTGATGCTGCCATCTTCTGCAAGAATGAATTCAATACGGTCTTGCCAGTTGATAAGAAGTTTCGTCACCATCTTATTGGCTTCGATGTGGTTTTTAATCTCATCAGCTTCTAGTTCTTGTTTCTTAACTCGAACAATACCGCCGTCTTCTTGAATAGATTTTAGTTCTGCTTCATCAAGCATAGTGATGCCTTGTGGCGTATCACCTGATTTCACCCATTCTGTAAGAGTCGTTTCGATCGCTTGCTCTGGGATAGCTGGCACTACTGGCAGGCTACCCATTGTCTTACGTAGCAATGCTAATACATCTTCTGCTTTTTTGTAGCTGCTCGCATCAACCACAATGAAACCTTCTTTTGGCATGATCAGCGCGTAAGTGAAGTTGCTGCGGCTGAATGCTCGAGGAAGTAGATCAATGATGATGTCTTCTTTTAGGCTGTCTTTCTCTTTCTTTTTCAGAGGGGTACCAGACTCTGCCTCAAGCGTTTCTACTTTTGCGTTCAATGATTCTTTGATCACAGAAGCGGGTAGCATTTTCTCTTCTTTCTTTGCACAGATAAGAATGCGGTTTTCTGATACGTGCGTCATCATATCGCCATGTCTACCCATTGCGTGTACCCAACCAAACTTCTGTTTGTCTTGGCTACCACAAGGAGTAAAGCGGAATTCTTCAAGTTGTTTCTCTAGCTGATCTGCGTTGAAATCAATATCACGGTTGAAGCGATAGACTAGGCAATTTTTAAACCACATATATTTTTCTCATACCTTTTTAGAAGTGCCTCATGATATGAGATCTAATTCGATTTGTCCTTAGCTCTGTATCAAAAATTATAAAGTGAAACGTTTGAGACAGTTATATGAAAATTTGTTTTCAAAGGTCACAAAAGTGTCATAATTAACTCAGATAATGCAATGCGTTGATTAAATACAAAGGCTATTCAATTATGTCGAGAAGGATTCTGGTCGTTGAAGATGAAGCACCTATTCGTGAGATGCTGTGTTTTGTACTTGAACAAAAAGGCTACCAAGCAGTAGAGGCTGAAGATTACGATACAGCGGTAAACAAGCTATGTGAACCTTTCCCAGATCTAGTATTACTAGATTGGATGCTACCTGGTGGTAGCGGGATAAACTTTATCAAGCACATGAAGCGTGAAGAGTTAACTCGCAACATCCCAGTGGTGATGCTAACAGCTCGTGGTGAAGAAGAAGATAAGGTGCGTGGTTTAGAAGTGGGTGCTGATGATTACATCACCAAGCCATTTTCACCCAAAGAGCTCGTTGCTCGCCTGAAAGCGGTTATCCGCCGTGTAACGCCTACTGCACTAGAAGATGTGATTGATGTACAAGGTCTTAAGCTAGACCCAGTATCTCATCGTGTTACCGCAAGCGAAGGTCCAGTTGATATGGGACCAACAGAGTTCAAAATGCTGCATTTCTTTATGACTCACCAAGAGCGTGTGTACAGCCGAGAGCAGCTGCTTAACAACGTTTGGGGTACCAATGTTTACGTTGAAGACCGAACGGTTGATGTACATATTCGACGCCTGCGTAAAGCGCTTGAGTCTGCAGGTCACGATAAGCTAATCCAAACGGTTCGTGGCGCTGGCTACCGTTTTTCTACAAAGGCTTAATGTGGCTTCGCTGCCCAGTTTACGGAGTCCTGAATGGTTGAAAAGTTAACCTGGAAAAAGCTGGCTTGGGAGCTGGCTTTTTTTTACGCACCATGGGTTTTAGTCGGATGGATATTCGGTTACCTACCTTGGTTGCTGCTGGCTGCTACGGTATTGCAGCTCGGCTGGCATCTACACAACCAAATGCGTTTGTCCGCATGGCTGTGGGATGAGAAGCGTCTAACTCCACCTTCAGGCTCTGGGAACTGGGAATCTCTGTTTAACGGTATTTATCGTATGCAGCAGAGACAGCGTCGCAAACGCAAAGAACTGACTAACCTTATCCGCCGTTTCCGTAACGGTGCAGAATCGCTTCCCGATGCCGTTGTGGTATTTCGCGGTGAAGGCAATATCGTTTGGTGTAACAAGCTAGCTCAGTATTTGCTGGGCTTTCGTTGGCCAGATGATTCAGGTCAACCGATCTCGAATTTGATTCGTACTCCAGATTTTATTAAGTACCTTAATAAGCAAGATTTCTCTGAGCCATTAGAGATGCCTTCTCCATTGAATGTGGAGCGTATGCTCGAGCTGCGTATTGTGCCGTATACCGAGGGTGAACACCTGATGGTGGTACGTGATGTGACCCAGCTTAAGCAGTTAGAAGGCATGCGCCGTAACTTCTTCGCTAACGTTTCTCATGAATTGCGTACGCCGATGACCGTCCTTCAAGGTTACCTTGAAATGACCGAAGATCCAGACATGATCGTTGGCCCAATGTGGACCAAGGCGCATGGCGTAATGACTGAGCAGCTCAATCGAATGAACAGTTTGGTTAATCAACTACTCACGCTTTCGAAAATTGAAGCGGCGCCAATGCATGAGTTGGATGAAGTGGTCAACGTTCCGGCGATGCTTGAGGTTCTTGAGAAAGAAGCGGCGAGCCTTAGCGGTGAGCGCGAACATAAGCTTGAGTTTGATATCGATAAGAGCCTACGAGTTCTTGCCGATGAAGACCAATTGAGAAGTGCGATATCGAATTTGGTTTATAACGCGGTTAAATACACACCCGCAGGTGCAACGGTCAAAGTGCGTTGGTATCAAACCAGCCAAGGCGCGTGCTTAGATGTGTCAGATACTGGTGATGGTATTGAGCCTCAACACTTACATCGACTCACAGAGCGCTTCTATCGTGTAGATAAAGCCCGCTCTCGTGATACCGGTGGTAGTGGTCTTGGATTAGCGATTGTAAAGCATGCGCTTAGCCACCACGATTCACATCTCGAAATTCAAAGTGAAGTGGGCGTCGGCAGTCGTTTCCATTTTACTTTACCAAATCGACTGACCGTATCATGAGTTGTTCGATACGCAGGATGCATTTTCCAGTCAGCTCATTATTAGCGTTTGCTTTAGTTAACCCTGTGCATGCCGAACAGGGTGTCGATTCTCTTCCTGATTATTCTAAGGTTCCGGGAATTTCTGGGAGCTTATTATCGGTCGGTTCGGATACCTTAGCGGGTATGACGACGTTATGGGTGGAAGAGTTCAAGTCCTACTACCCAAATGTTAACGCTCAAGTCCAAGCATCGGGTTCTTCTACTGCTCCTCCAGCCTTAACCGAAGGGACTGCACATCTAGGGCCAATGAGTCGTCCGATGCGCCTGCGAGAAATTGAAGCATTTGAAAGGGAGCATGGATATAAGCCAACAGCACTGCGAGTCGCTATTGACGCAATCGGGCTGTTTGTCCACCGAGATAATCCTATTGAAGGGCTTAACTTTCGTCAGATTGATGGCATTTTTTCTGAGACATTACGCTGCGGAGCAACAAGGCCCCTCAATAACTGGCAAGATCTCGGAATCGATCAGCCATGGGCGAAACATCGATTCCAGTTGTTTGGGCGCAATTCCGTTTCGGGAACCTATGGCTATTTCAAACAAAACGCACTATGTGGTGGTGACTTTAAGAACCGAGTCAATGAGCAGCCAGGTTCTGCATCGGTTGTACAGTCGGTCGCATCATCAATCAGCGGCATAGGTTACTCAGGTATTGGCTATCGTGTCGCTGGCGTTAAGTTAATTCCTATTGCTGAGCATGGTTCTGATTATGTAGAGCCGACTCGAGCGAATATCTTGAGCGGTGATTACCCTCTATCACGCTTTCTTTACGTATACGTGAACAAACACCCAGATAAACCGCTTTCTCCCGTTGAAAGAGAGTTCCTCACTTTTGTGTTCTCAAAGCAAGGACAAGAACTTGTAGAGAAAGATGGTTATTTAGCGATACCGTCTGAGTTCGCAGAGCAAGAATTGGCAAAAGTCGGGCTCTAATTCAGGCTACGACAAACTTAGAAAAAAACGTATGAACAGCTTGCGCGTCGCAAGCTGTTTTTATTTTGACTGTTCGTTATTTTAGCTGCAACGACCATTCTGCATTTTTCCAACGTTGTTGCTCTTCTCTGAGCTCATAATCAAGCAGTTGGTTTTGGGTCAACCAATCGCTGTTAGTTCCTTTCAATTCCCAGTTATCCTGTTGTTCAATCGTTAGAGTCACGTCTGGGGCCAGTGCTTGATTTCGCTGACGGTTGAGTAAGATAGCGAGTCTCAATATACGAATCAGCAGGGTGACTTGTTGCTGAGTAAACAGAGAAAGTTCCGGCAAATCTTGTAGTTTGAGCGCTTTTCTTTGATAGCGAACCAATGCTGATATAAGGCGTTGTTGCTCAGTATTAAAGCCTGGCATTGTCGTATGCTTAAGCAGATAAGCCGAATGGCGGTGATAGCCTTGGAATGCAATGCTTTGTCCTACCTCATGAAGTACTGCAGCCCAACCAAGCAGATCATACAGCTCATTAGTGACCGCAGTTGTCACTTGAGGCTGTACTTGTTTCAGCAATGAAAGAGCGAGCACTTTCACTTTCTCGCCATGAGTTACGTCTACATGGTATCGAGAGACGAGCGTTTCGGCAGTTCTTGTTCGAATATCAATATCTTTAAACCTATCCTCCATGTCATAAAGAACGCCTTCTCTCAGGGCACCATCAGAAAAATGTAACTCCTTGATGTCTAGCGTATCCATTGCTGCTGAAAGAATGGTGACGCCTGCAGCAAACACAGGCTTTCTCTCATCACTTAAGCCTGAAAGATTTACGGTGTTGGATGATGAAAACTCACATAAGTGATTCTTTAAATAGGACAGGCGTTGGGGCGTAATGAGACCATCGGTGAACCCTAAGCCAATGAGTACTTCTTTTATTGATTTCGTGCTACCAGATGAGCCAAAAGCGATTTCCCAAGGGGCTTTTGTGTATTCTTCAATCAATGGCATCAATAGACGAGTAGCTGCGGTATAAGCATCTGAGAAGTGTCGCGAAGTTAGCCCTTCGTCAGCAAAGAAACGTTGAGTGAAGTTGACGCATCCCATCGGTAAACTGCGCATAATTAGAGGAGTAAAGCCTTGTCCGGCGACGAGTTCCGTACTCCCTCCACCGATATCAATAACCAACTTAGATTCAGAAGCGGTTTGAGTGTGTTCTGCTCCGTTATAGATTATTCGAGCTTCTTCTTGACCGGAAATGATCTCTATTGGAAAAGGAAACAGTGGCTTGGCTTGCTCTAAGAAGTCTTTAGCGTTTTTGGCTTTTCTTAGGGTATGAGTCGCAACAACTCTGACATCATCAAGCTCAAAATCCGCCAGTCGTTCTGCGAACACCTTGAGGCATTCTAGGCCTCGCTCGATAGCGCTTTCAGATAGGACGTTACGTTCATCCAATCCATCACCTAATCTCACTTTCTGTTTGTGTCTGCTGACTAATTGCAGGTGTTGATCGAATACTCGGGCAACCACCATGTGAAAGCTGTTCGAACCCAAGTCGATAGCGGCAATACATCGAGAATGTTTGTTATCAATTAGCGGCATGATTTCTTCTCTTGTTTGTACTTCTTGCGAGCAAGTTTCTCCATACGTTTAATATAGTGGTAAGTGGAGAGTTGTGACGTCGGGTATTCGAGTTGGTTTGCTGGTGCTTCTATGTAAGGGTTGCTCATCGCTTGGTCTAGCACTCGAGCTTTGTTGCTGTCATCGAAATGAAATTCGGTGATATCGATAATGGTTTGCTTGATATTTGGATCTAAAATTGGAGCTGCAACTTCGATGCGGTGATCAAAATTTCGTGTCATCCAGTCAGCGGAAGATATATAGACCTTCGGCTTTCCAGCGTTACCAAATATCATCACTCTCGGATGTTCGAGGAAACGATCGACCACACTGACTATCTCAATATGATCACTGATGTTGGGTATGCCAGGGACAAGAGAGCACATGCCGCGAATGACCATTCTCACTTTTACATTGGCTTGGCTAGCCTGATAGAGCTTTTCAATGATCTCTCGATCGACCAAGTTGTTGAGTTTTAGAGTGATGCTTGCAGGTTTACCTTCTATCGCGTTTTGTATTTCATTATCTATCAATTGGTACAGACGTTTTCTAGTATTCTTTGGTGACACAATCAGTTGCTTGAACTGGGACTTTTGATAAGGGTTTTCAATATACTTAAAGACTTGTCTCACCTCTTGAGTCAAATCTTCATTCGCAGTGAGCAGAGAAAAATCGGTATACACGCGCGCTGTAACTTCATGGAAGTTGCCAGTGCCAATATGGGCATAATGCTCGGTATGCTTGCCTTCTTTTCGTTTGATGAGCAGCAACTTGGAATGGATCTTCAAACTTGGGATGCCATGGATGACTTTTACACCCGCTTCTTGAAGTTTCTTGGTCCATTGAATGTTGGCTTGCTCATCAAAGCGTGCTTGCAGCTCGACAACCACAGTGACCTTTTTGCCACTGTGCGCCGCATCGATGATCGAGCTGAGGAGTTTTGAGCCTTCCGCAACACGGTAAACGTTTATTTTGATGGAGGTTACCTTCGGGTCAAAGGAAGCCTGCCTAACCAGTTCAGTGATGTGACTAAAGGTGTGATAAGGATAATGCAGTAAGATGTCGCGAGCTTTGATCGCTTCGAAATAGTTTGGGTAATGGCTGAAATGCGCGCACTTAATCGCGGGTAGAGGACGATTAACTAAATCACGTCGGTTAAGGCTTGGGAACTCAGAGAAATGTTTGAAGTTATGATAGCGACCACCTGCGATGACACTGTCATAGTCAGACAGTTTAAGTCTGACTTGTAAGAAGTTGAGCATTTCAGTTGGCATTTCAGATTCATAGATCAGACGTATCGGCAGTGCCGTTAAGCGCTGTTCTAAACCTAAAGACATCGATTCTAATAGGTTATTTTCATTGTCCTCTTGCAGATCATAATCGGCATCACGTGTCATTTTTATCGCAAAACAACGCAATGAGTCATACTCAAAGAATCCTTTAAGTAAGTCATCCAAACAAAATCGAACTATATTATCTAACAAGATCAAAGTTGTACGCTGCGAACCCGAAGTTTCCGGTAACTTAACAAATCGAGGGAGTGCTTCTGATGGGATTTCGAGTAAGACATATTGAGATGATGCATCACGCTCGATGTCGATGGCTAAGTAACTTTGTTCATCTTTGAGAATATTAAGTAACTGGCTATCTTCGTTCAAGAGAATCGGAGTTAAGTGTGGCAGCACTTTTTTCTTAAAGTACTTTTTTATCCAGCCACTTTGTTCTTCGCTGATTTGTTGTTCGTTGACCAGAAAAATACGATTGCGTACCAATTCCAATAGCAAGTCGTTATACAGTTCATGGAATTGAGCATCGAGCTTGCTTGCTTTGCTCTGCATTTTAGTCAGTAGGCTTTTCGGCGAGTTGGAGGTTAGCTGTGGATCTTGAAGTAAGATCTTTCGTTTCACGTCAGCAAATCGGACTTTGTAAAACTCATCGAGGTTTTTTGAGTAAATACCTAAAAAACGAACTCTTTCGATTAAGGGCACTGACTTGTCGGCTGCTTCTTGGAGCACTCTTTCATTGAAGGATAACCAGCTAAGTTCTTTTGTGACATAGTCTTTTTCCATCGAGATGATAATCCTTGAGTGCTGGCTATAGAGCTGATTACTTTAATTTAGAATGACAAAATTCACAAAATCTATGATCTTACTTTAAGAAATATGGTCAACAAACTTGTTATTAGTTTCAGTTGTTTAACGTAACTTGTAATATAATTGTCATCTAACGTACATATTATGTCAGTAGCTAAAAAAAGGTAGATAAACAGATGGCTTCAGCCCAATTTTCATTGAAAGAGCGTGACAAAAAAAGATGGTTGAAAGATCGTCTCGTCCGTTTTTCGGTGACATGTGGCGCGGTCAGTGTTCTAGCTGCTCTGGTATTGATCTTTGTTTACTTGGCGATGGTCATTTTACCGGTGTTTTCTGATACTGGTTTAGAGACAGACCAAGCCGTAAAGACCGTTGCTGTAGAAAAGCCTATCGCCTTATCTGTTGATGAATACGGTCAGCATGCATTTACTATCGAAAAATCTGGCTTGGTGCAGTTTTGGGATTTAGAGTCTCAAAATACACACTCTTACTTTGAGCGAAATGTTTTAGCCAATCCTGTTGCCTTCTCTCGAAATACCCCATCAGAAAACTGGTTTGCCTTTGCCGATAGTGCAAGCAACCTTACTTTTTTCTATCCTGAGTATAGTGCGCCTGTGCTGCAAAAGGGCAGTGAAGCCGATCCTAAAATTGAGCAAATCGATCTCCCAGAACCATTTTTAAATGATGAACCCTCAAATGGGGCGACGATCGAAAAATTCGCGTTCTCTAAGAATGGACGTGGTATCACGGTTGCCGCTCAGCTAAGTGACCAACGAGTCTTAGTGAAGTGGTACCAAAGTGATGTTACGGGTCAGTATGTTTTTCAGAAGAGCCAATGGTTATCGGATAAGTTGGGCTTGCAGCAACAGTTGTTAGTCACACCTGATGGCCAAACCTTATATCTCCGAGCCCAATCGGATTTAGTGGTTTTGAAGCTATCAGATAGCGGCTTCAATGTTCGTGAAGTGATTGATCTTAGCTTGAATGATGCGAAGCACTCGGTGAAAAGTATCGATTTACTGTCTGGAGCTTATTCACTGTTGGTTACGCATGAGGACGGACAGGTTTCTCAGTGGTTCGATGTACTCAAAGATGAAAAGCGTAGCCTGACCCATATTCGAGACTTCCAACTTGCTGAACAAGTGCAATTTATTTTGCCTGATACTTATAGAAAGGGTTTTTATAGCTTCTATAAGAACGGCACATTACAAAGCCACTATACGACCAGTGAAAAACTGTCGCTGTTCGAGCGTGCATTTGATAAATCACCACAATTAGCGGCTATGTCTGCCAATGAACTGCATCTGGCGACGCTGATTGATGGCACCATCAGTGTGGCTAAGGTCGATAATGAATACCCACAAATATCATTCTCATCGCTTTGGCAAAAGGTCTGGTATGAAAGTTACCCTGAGCCGCAATACGTTTGGCAATCAACGTCGGCGAATGATGACTTTGAAGAGAAATTCAGTTTAGTACCTATCACATTCGGTACTATCAAAGCAGCTCTGTTTGCGATGATGTTTGCCGTGCCGGTTGCTGTGCTCGGAGCTATTTACACCGCTTATTTTATGTCTCCACGCATGCGAAGAGTGGTGAAGCCTTCGATAGAGCTGATGGAAGCTCTTCCAACCGTGATCATCGGATTTTTGGCTGGGCTTTGGTTTGCTCCAATCGTTGAAACACATTTAACGGCTGTCTTCTCATTAATGATGCTATTACCACTGAGCACACTGTTGACTGGACTTGTTTGGTTCTGTTTACCGAAGAGGGTAACGGGTCGCTTCTCTAACGGTTGGCATGCTCTGATATTGATTCCGGTATTGGTGATTACAGTGGTTGCGGTGTTTGCTGGTGGAAACAACATTGAAGCCTTGTTATTTGGTGGTGATATTCGTACCTTCTTGGCTAGCTATGGTATCGATTTTGACCAACGCAATGCGCTAGTGGTTGGTTTTGCTATGGGCTTTGCGGTCATCCCAACGATTTTCACTATTGCTGAAGATGCTATTTTCTCTGTACCTAAACATTTGTCTGATGGGTCATTAGCGTTGGGTGCGACGGCGTGGCAGACGCTTATTTATGTGGTGCTATTGACGGCGAGTCCAGGTATCTTTTCTGCGGTTATGATGGGCCTAGGGCGAGCAGTTGGTGAAACCATGATCGTCTTGATGGCGACAGGTAACACCCCAATTCTTGACTGGAATGTTTTGGAAGGGATGAGAACTTTATCGGCAACGATTGCTGTTGAGCTGCCAGAATCAGAAGTGGGTGGTTCTCATTTCCGCTTGCTGTTCTTGGCTGCACTCTTGCTGTTTATCTTTACATTCGCGGTGAACTCAGTTGCTGAGTGGGTTAGACAAAGACTGAGAGATAAATATCGTGCGCTGTAGTTTTAAAGGTTTGCCTCAATGTGTATCAATGGCTTTTAGTGGCTTGACTAGCGTGTCTCTTGATCTTTGCAGCTCCTTGATTTCAGCACGCCAAGAGCAAGGTCGATCATGATGAATAAACTGAAGTCATTATTATCTTGGGTTAAATCGGGCTCTCCGTGGATCTGGCTTACGGGCGGGGCGGTGAGCATCAGTATGCTTTCTGTTCTTGGCCTAATGCTGCTGATTGGTTGGAAGGGCTTAACCTATTTTTGGCCCGCACCTTTGTATCAATGGCAAGTTGACTCCAAAGACTTATCGCTAGTGGTCGATCTTGACGAAACCGTATCAAAACAAGATGTATTGGTTGGTCAGTTATATGAACGAAAATACATCCCGATAGAGCAAGTTCCACAAGTCCATGACCTTTTGTCTCCTCAAAATTTGTCGACTGGGCTGATACAGCGCTTAAGCATCAAAGTTGCTAACAGAGAACTGTACCCTGCGGACTTTGTTTCTATTCTGGATGTTAACTTACGTGAACCCACTACCCCGCTAGATTGGGTTGTGATTGAACGAAGTCGAGGTGGTTATTTCTTTGGTAAGCCGGTGGGTTTTAAAACCGCTTCTGGCACCTTTGATTCGAACATAGACCAAAAGCTCGAACAAGGCTTGGCGTTCGCTGATACGTTACGTAAAGAAACGTCGCGTGTCGTGAACCAAGAAATTCGTAATATCAGCTGGCAATTGGAAAACCTGCGCTTAGAAAAGCGTAAGCTTGAACTCAATGAGTCAGTGAGTGATGAATACCTTACAACCTATACTCAAACTAAACTGGAATTAAACCGCCAGTTAGGTGAAGCCGAAGTTAAGCTTGAGCACCTTAGAACGCAACTTAATGTCGAAAGCTTGCTGGTTGAGGATATGACAGGCGAGCTGGTCGAGATCTCGCTCAGCCACATTCTGGATTATTGGTACCCAAATAATATGTCTTACCTAGAAAAGGTTGGGCACTGGGGCAAACAAGTTTGGAAATTCTTATCAGAGAACCCACGAGACTCAAACTCTGAAGGCGGTGTATTCCCTGCCATTTTCGGTACAGTACTGTTGGTTATTCTCATGTCGATCGTCGTGATGCCTCTTGGCGTGGTCGCTGCGATATATCTTCATGAATACGCAAAAAACAACGCACTAACACGTTTAATTCGTATCGCCGTGATTAACTTGGCGGGTGTACCGTCGATTGTGTATGGCGTTTTTGGTTTAGGCTTTTTCGTCTATACCATTGGTGGCTCGATTGATACGTTGTTCTATGCAGAGCGATTGCCAGCACCGACATTTGGTACGCCGGGTCTACTTTGGTCAGCACTAACCTTAGCGGTCTTGACGCTTCCAGTCGTTATCGTAACCACGGAAGAGGGCTTAACGCGTATTCCTAGTGCAGTGAGGCACGGTTCATTAGCGCTTGGTGCGACTCAATTTGAGACGCTTTGGCGCATTGTTTTACCGATGGCAAGCCCAGCGATTATCACTGGTTTAATTTTGGCAATCGCGAGAGCCGCGGGGGAAGTTGCACCACTTATGCTGGTGGGTGTTGTTAAATTGGCATCTAGCTTGCCAGTCGATGGTCAGTTTCCGTATTTACACTTAGATAGAAAGTTCATGCATTTAGGCTTTCATATCTATGATGTTGGTTTTCAAACCTCTAATATCGAAGCGGCACGACCTTTAGTGTATGCGACTTCATTTTTACTGGTTACGGTGATTGTTGGCTTGAACTTAACCGCTATCAATATCCGTAATAACTTGCGTGAAAAATACCGAACCTTAGGACAAGATTAGATGTTCTCGATTAATGAAACCTTGGGTTACCAAGCACCACTTGATGTACACAACCTGAAGGATGAGCAAATTGCTATCTCGATTGAAGGGCTGAATCTTTATTATAAAGAGAGCCAAGCACTCGATGATATTTCAATGCAGATCCCTAAGGGGCAGGTGACCGCGTTTATCGGCCCATCAGGGTGTGGTAAGTCGACTCTTCTGCGCTGCATTAATCGCATGAACGATCTTGTTGAAGGCTGTAAGGTTTCCGGGAAAGTGAAGCTTCATGGCAAGAACGTGTATCACCCTAAAGTGGATGTTGCGACCTTAAGACGCCGTGTCGGCATGGTATTTCAGCGACCGAACCCTTTTCCTAAATCTATCTATGAGAATGTGGTTTATGGTTTGAGGCTACAAGGCGTGAGCAACAGTCGAGACCTTGATGATGCGGTTGAGCGCTCTCTGCGTGCAGCTGCGTTATGGGATGAAGTGAAAGACCGTTTGCATGAGAACGCCTTTGGTTTGTCGGGTGGTCAACAGCAGCGTTTGGTTATCGCTCGTGCGGTTGCTATCGAACCTGAAGTGCTTTTATTAGATGAGCCGACCTCGGCACTCGATCCGATTTCTACTTTGACGATTGAAGAGTTGATCAATGAACTGAAGACCCAATACACCGTGGTTATTGTTACTCATAACATGCAACAAGCGGCGCGTGTGAGTGACCATACTGCCTTTATTCATATGGGAAAATTGATCGAGTACTCAGATACGGACTCAATTTTTACGTCTCCATTGAAAAACCAGACGGAAGACTACATTACTGGTAGATATGGCTAACCTCTCCAAAGGTGTCATCTAGAGCTAAGTCACTCTACAAAAATGGCTTTCTTCATTTCTTTCAAGGAGCAAGTATGCATTTCGGTCGCCACATTTCAGGGCAATTCAATGTCGAGTTAGAATCGATCCGTACTCATGTATTGACCATGGGCGGGTTAGTGGAGCAGCAACTCTCGTTTGCAATGCAGGCGCTTCATAAAGACGATGTTGAATTGGCCAAAAAAGTGATTCGTGATGACCACAAAGTGAATGCGATGGAAGTGTCGATTGATGAGGCTTGTACTCGAATCATTGCAAAGCGTCAGCCGACAGCGAAGGATCTGCGTTTGATTATGGCGATCATCAAAACGATTACCGATCTGGAACGTATTGGCGATGTTGCTTCTAAAATTGCGCAAGGTGCTATTGAGATCCCTTCAACCAAAGAGCAAAAATTCCATGTTTCGTTAGAGCCTCTTTGCCGTCAGGCAATCACCATGCTTCACCAAGTGTTAGATGCTTTTGCTCGTATGGATGTTGATGCGGCTGCTGAAGTTCACAAACTTGATGATAAGTTGGATGCGGAATACGAAGCCGTTATTCGTCAGTTAATGACCTATATGATGGAAGACCCTAAGAACATCCCTAATATTTTGCAGGTGATGTGGTCAGCTCGTGCGATTGAGCGAGTGGGAGACCGCTGCCAAAATATCTGCGAATACATTATTTACTTTGTGAAGGGTAAAGATGTACGTCACCTCGGTGATCAAAGCCTTGATGACGCACTAAAATAGAGCTTATCTTTAGAAGCTAATAATGGCACCAAGATTGAAATTGACCGTTGTGTCGTAAGGCACAAAGGTTTTGTTGTGATCAAAAATATTCATATCAACACCAGCACGTAATCCAAGCATTGGTGTCGCTTGGTAAACGTAGGCCCCGCCTAGGCTTATACCATGTGTTGTTTTCTCTTCTACTTCGCCTGAGCGCGTTTTCGTACCGTCATAACTTGCCACGCCAATTTCAGCCTGAAAGCCGTGGATTTGGTTTCTTCCAAACATGTTTTGCTTCGTAACAGGTTTAAATCAAGAGAGCTGAATAAGTCTTTAGCCATATCTATCCATGAAAATTTTCTGCGCTATTAAATCTAATATACGTCAGTCAGTTAGATTAGTCAGCGAGGTTCTCTGGATTTATGCTGGCGACTATTGCCCTAAGCGGTGAGGGCGGCTCTCACATCAGATATCTTACTCGCATCTGTCACTGGGATCTGATAATCATCAATATTATCACTGCCCATTTGAGCACTTGAGTTGTTTTCCATTAGACTCGGCCTTGTCGATTTACCTGAAAGGTGAAGAGCAGGTACTTGGGTAGCGCTTTGAATCATTTTGGCATTCGCAGCGTTAACGCCAGCCCCCGCCATGATATCAATTCGTCCATCGGCTTGTTTGACCATTGCAGCCAATACATCGATACCTTGCTCAGCATTAGCAGCAAGCCCTGATGTCAGGACTCTTTCGCATCCAAGTGTAATGATTTGTTCTAATGCTGCTTGGAAATCAGAGCTTTGATCGATGGCTCTGTGGAAGGTAATCCCAAGCTTTAACGAGTGCGCTTTGTCAGCCAGTTGTTGCATCTTTGGCATATCAATACTTCCGTTCGGCGCTAACACACCAAGTACGACCCCATCCAATCCTGCATTTGCGCAAGCTTCAATATCTTCAAGCATACAGAGCATATCGTCGTTATCGAAAATGAAGTCGCCTTGTCTTGGGCGTATCATAGCGTAGACCGGAACCGACGAAACTATTGCCGCTTGTTTCATCATTCCGAAGCTTGGAGTTAATCCGCCAAGTGCTAATGAAGAGCAAAGCTCAATTCGATTCGCGCCACCAGATAGTGCGGTATGAAGAGATTCTAAGTTATCGATACAGACTTCAATTTCGGTGTTCATCGTGTTTATCCGTTCAAAAAGATACTGATGAAATAATAGCAATCTAGGTGTGATTCTGAATAGATGGGGATAAGGGAAAATAGAGGTAAAGTTTAGGTTTATCGCTACCTCAATTATCTATTACAAGAGTCAGTCTAGGGGAGCGAGGAGGGGGAAAACAAAAAGCCCGAAGCGTTAACTTCGGGCTTTTAATAGGACTTTACTTCTTAACTGATTGGCGGTGCGCTTTGCGCTATTAGCTTATGCTTTATGTCTCTTTAATAGAGAGTCTTCCAACCATTAACCCGCGTTGAGTTCGGGCTTAAGAGGTAATTACTTGCTTAGGTCGTCAGCGTGCTCAGATAGGAATGCTGCAACACCTTTTGGAGATGCGTCCATACCTGATTTACCTTCTTCCCATTGTGCAGGACAAACTTCACCGTTCTTCTCGTGGAAGTTTAGTGCGTCTACCATGCGTAGCATTTCGTCGATGTTACGACCTAGTGGAAGATCGTTAACTACTTGGTGACGTACAAGACCGTCAGCGTCGATTAGGAAAGAACCACGGAAAGCAACGCCTGCTTCTGGGTGCTCAACATCGTATGCTTTGCAGATCTCGTGCTTAACGTCAGCAATTAGAGGGTATTTAACTTGACCAATACCGCCATCAGCGATAGCAGTGTTACGCCATGCGTTGTGAGAGAATTGAGAATCGATAGAAACACCGATTACTTCAACGCCTTTAGCTTGGAAATCTTCAAGACGGTTGTCGAAAGCGATTAGCTCTGAAGGACAAACGAAAGTGAAGTCTAGTGGGTAGAAGAAAACTACAGCTTTCTTACCTTTAGTGAATTCTGCGAAGTTGAAGTTATCAACGATCTCACCGTTACCTAGAACAGCTGCTGCAGTAAAGTCAGGGGCTTGACGACCTACTAGTACCATTTTGGAATCTCCTAAAAAATTAGTTGGCCCAACACATCTTTGTTTGGGCTCCGTTTCTACGGGACAAACTATAGTACAATCGGTACTATAGAAAAAAGCGAATTAAATAGATTAAGTTAATCGAAAAAAGCGATAAGCTTATTCTTTGTCCTGTCCTTAGGTCGAATGACCTTTACCTAACTTATCCTACTCATATTACAAAGTAATTTCATGAATAAATGGCCAAGTCTTAAGCAACTTCACTATCTTGTTACTCTTCACGAAACTCGTCATTTCAGTGATGCCGCAGATCGCTGTTTCGTCAGTCAATCTACGCTAAGTAAAGGCATTCAAAACCTAGAAGAGCTGATTGGTTGCCCGCTTTATGAGAAGAAAGATAAAAAGAGCCCGCTAGTTTTCACGCAAGCAGGTGAGCTGGTGGTCAAGCACGGTCGAGAGCTACTAGCGAAAGGACAAGATCTCGTAGAGCTTGGAAATCTATGTAACGGGGATGCGATGCAAGGGCAGCTGCGAGTCGGGTGTATTCCTACTATAGCGCCGTTCCTTTTGTGCGATTTGGTACAGGAAGCCAACCAGCGCTTTCCACAATTAAATTTGCTGTTACGTGAAGACACAACGACCAACCTATTGGCTGCGCTGCGTCATGGAGACTTAGATGTGCTGATTCTGGCTTTGCCTGTCGATATCGACAATATGGAAAGCCAAGTTGTTGGGCAAGACCCTTTCCGGATGGTGATCAGTCGCAATCAAGCTGATGGTATTCGCGTTCCGATTAAATACGATGACCTGCCAGACGAATCTGTATTTTTGTTGGAGAACGAGCATTGCTTAACCGAGCATGCTGTGTCGGCTTGTAAGTTAACGGATAAAGAGAAGATCAACCCGTTCACGGCGACGAGCCTTCACACATTGGTGCAAATGGTGGCCAATGGTTTAGGAACCACCTTTATTCCGCAAATGGCGATCGACCACGGTTTATTGGAAAACCAGAATCTCGTTGTGATCGATCCTCCTGGTCAGCAGGCCTACCGAGATATTGGCCTTGTCTGGCGACCAAGCTCTTCGCGTCGTGAGACATTCCATCAATTAGCGGATGTGGTATCTGAGCTTCTATAATAATCCGCTGCGACAACAATCCCTCTGAGCGGCTGAATTGGCCGCTCTTCTTTATATCAATTCCGAGCGTTACTCTACTTCAGCTTCTTCTGGCTCGACTTCTTCTTGCAGTTCAAGCAAGTTAATCGCGATGGTGACGAAGTCACTGTCGGTGATAATGCCTACTAGTTCGTGGTTTTCTACGACAGGTAAACAGCCCACTTTATGTTTCTGCATATAGATAGCCGATTCTTTTAATCCTGCACGTGGCTCTACTGACATAACACTTTTGTGCATGATGTCGTTGAGGGGAGTAGCAAGAGTAAAAGATTGAGCTTGTGGGATGTTTTGTAGGCTGGATTCTTGAGCGGCTAGAACGTCTCGTTGTGTGACAACACCGAGTAGCTTTCTATCGGAATCAACGACCGGAATATGGCGGATATCAAGCGCTTCCATCATGTGCTTAGCATCGGCCAGTGAGTGTGAGCGCAATAGGGTATGAGGGTTGCGAGTCATCATATCTTCAACCTTGATCATACGAACCTCCTTCTTTTTTATTTTGTTGCTATTACTATAGTTTTTTATCCTAAAAATAACTGAGATCTGACGCATTTTTGGGTGAGTTTTATGCAACTAATTCTTTAGTTTAAGGAGGTGAGTTAGTAGCATTATTTTACGCCTCTTTACAATAATCCATTGCTGTAAACCTTGCTATTGCGGCTCGTGTGCCTATACTAGCCCACTGCGAAATTTTTAGTCGTGTTTGCGATGTGTTTCCGGTAATGATTGACTTACCGTAACCATTGTTCAGCAACTACGATTGATGATTCGTCAACGGCACAAATCTCATCAACTAAGACAAGACTAGACACATGCAAGTTTCAGATTTTCACTTTGACCTACCAGATGAACTTATTGCTCGCTATCCTCAAGAAGAGCGTACAGCAAGCCGTCTGCTTAAATTAGACGGCAATAATGGCAACCTGACAGATGGTTCGTTTAAAGACGTTTTAGACTTGGTTGAACCAGGCGATCTTGTTGTTTTCAATAATACTCGAGTGATTCCTGCTCGTGTATTTGGTCGCAAGGCATCAGGCGGTAAGCTTGAAGTGCTGGTTGAGCGTATGCTTGATGAGAAAAGCATTCTTGCGCATGTTCGTTGTTCTAAATCACCGAAGCCGGGTACCAAGTTGTTCCTTGGTGAGAACGATGAATATGAAGCTGAAATGGTGGCGCGTCACGATGCGTTATTCGAAATCCATTTCACATCCGATCAAAGCGTTTTAGAGATTCTGAACAGTGTTGGTCATATGCCGCTACCTCCTTATATCGATCGTCCAGATGAAGACGCAGATAAAGAGCGTTACCAGACTGTCTATAATGAGAAGCCGGGAGCGGTTGCTGCGCCAACAGCAGGCCTGCACTTTGATGACAAGCTAATGGCTGACATGAAAGAAAAAGGTGTCGAATTTGCTTATGTGACGCTTCACGTTGGTGCTGGTACGTTCCAGCCAGTAAAAGTCGATAATATAAATGATCACCACATGCATGCTGAGTACGTTGAAGTCCCGCAAGAAGTGGTTGACGCCGTAGCTGCAGCAAAAGCTCGTGGCGGTCGTATTATTGCCGTTGGTACAACATCAGTACGCTCACTAGAAAGTGCAGCGCAAGATGCGTTGAAGAAAGGCACAGAGTTGGTTCCTTTCTTTGGTGACACTGAAATCTTTATCTTCCCTGGTTACGAATACCAGTTGGTGGATTGCTTGATTACCAATTTCCACTTACCAGAATCAACGCTGATTATGTTGGTGAGTGCATTTGCAGGTTACGACAATGTGATGGGCGCATACGATCACGCAGTGAAGAGCGAATATCGTTTCTTCAGCTACGGTGATGCCATGTTCATCAATAAGAAAATAAGCTAATTTAAGCTAGTTATAAACGATATACATAAGAATTTACGGGTGCTAGCAGTAAGCTAGGAGTCGGGCAGGGTGTCTGTCTAATCTCTCGCAAGGAATACGCGACCGCTCCTCATAGAACTCACTGGACTGAACTTTTGTTTGGCTTAAGGTTCTGAATTAACAGTCAGATTGTTTCTCTGGCATATTGGAGGCTTCGTGAAATTAAAATACGAACTTAAAAAAACTAATAGCGGCGCACGTCGTGGTCAACTTCAGTTTGAACGCGGTACCGTTGAAACCCCAGCATTCATGCCTGTAGGTACTTACGGTACTGTAAAAGGTATGACACCTGAAGAAGTGAAAGACACAGGCGCTGAAATCCTATTAGGTAACACATTCCACCTATGGCTACGTCCTGGTCAAGAAATCATGAAACTGCACGGTGACCTGCACGATTTCATGAACTGGCACGGTCCTATTCTGACTGATTCAGGCGGTTTCCAAGTATTCAGCCTAGGTGCAATGCGTAAGATCACTGAAGAGGGTGTTCACTTCCGTAACCCTGTAAACGGTGACAAGATCTTCATGGACGCTGAGAAGTCTATGGAAATCCAAAAAGACTTAGGTTCAGACATCGTAATGATCTTTGACGAGTGTACGCCTTACCCAGCGACACACAAAGAAGCAAAAGACTCAATGGAGATGTCTCTTCGTTGGGCTGAGCGTTCACGTAACCACTTCGACAAACTTGAAAACCCGAACTCACTATTCGGTATCGTTCAAGGTGGTGTGTACGAAGACCTTCGTGATGTATCTGTTAAAGGCCTAACTGAAATTGGTTTTGATGGTTACGCAGTTGGTGGTCTAGCAGTAGGCGAACCAAAAGAAGACATGCACCGTATTCTTGAACACACATGTCCTCAACTGCCGGAAGATAAGCCACGTTACCTAATGGGCGTAGGCAAACCAGAAGACCTAGTTGAAGGTGTTCGTCGTGGTATCGACATGTTTGACTGTGTAATGCCAACGCGAAATGCACGTAACGGCCACCTGTTTGTGACTGAAGGTGTGATCAAGATCCGTAATGCGAAGCATAAAACCGATACAACACCACTAGATTCAGAGTGTGACTGTTACACTTGTAAGAACTACAGCAAGTCGTACTTACACCATTTGGATCGTTGTAACGAAATCCTAGGTGCTCGACTGAACACGATTCATAACCTGCGTTTCTACCAACGAGTAATGTCAGACATTCGTCAGTCTATCGATGAAGACCGCTTTGAAGAGTTCGTTGCAGAGTTCTACGCAAGAATGGGGCGTGAAGTGCCACCACTAGGTAAAGAATCTTAGTATTTCTTTTTTGCGAGCCCTATCTCTCTTCCGAGTGATGGGGCTTGAAAATAAAGGGATGCAACCCAATTAGACAAACAATTACGAAAATATAAATAGAGGATGTTTTAAATGTTTATTTCTCAAGCTCACGCAGCAGCAGAAGGTGCACCAGCAGGCGGCGGTTTCGAAATGCTTATCATGCTAGGTATGTTCGCTGTGATCTTCTACTTCATGATCTACCGTCCACAAGCTAAGCGTGTTAAAGAGCACAAGAACCTTATGTCTTCTATGGGCAAAGGCGATGAAGTTCTTACAAGCGGCGGCCTAATCGGCAAGATCACTAAGATTGCTGAAGACAGCGACTACGTTGCTATCGAACTGAACGCAAACAACGAAGTAGTTATCAAGAAAGACTTCGTTACAGCAGTGCTACCAAAAGGTACTCTGAAATCTCTATAAACAGCTAGAGGATCCTCGCTGTGCTAAACCGTTACCCGTTATGGAAGTATTTGATGGTGGTGTTTGCCATCGCTATCGCTGCGTTGTACGCACTTCCAAATATATACGGTGAAGATCCGGCAGTTCAAGTTACAGGGGCGCGCGGCGCCTCTGTAGATATGTCTACGCTGGATGCTGTCACCAATGCTCTTGAAGCAGAAAACCTTTCTACTAAATCCGTTGCTCTCGAAAACGGTTCCATTCTTGTTCGCTTTAACGACACAGATACGCAAATTAGTGCCCGTGATATCATCACAGAAGCACTAGGCGATGACGTTATTGTTGCTTTAAACCTAGCGGCTTCAACTCCTGATTGGCTTGAATCTATTGGTGCTGCACCAATGAAACTTGGTCTTGATCTACGTGGTGGTGTTCACTTCTTAATGGAAGTGGATATGGACGCGGCGATGCAAAAGCTGGTTGGTCAACAAGAAGAAGCATTCCGTAGTGAACTTCGTGAAGAGAAAATCCGTTACCGTGCGATTCGCCCATCTGGTAAAGATGCGGTTGAAGTGATTCTGCGTAACGAAGAGCAGCTTGCTGAAGCGAAATCGCTACTGCAATCTAAGCACCAAGATATGACGTTCGTAGATTCTGAATCTAACGGTCGTTTCTCTTTGGTTGCAAGCTTTACAGAGGCTCGTCTTCAAGAAATCCGTAACTACGCGGTTGAGCAAAACATTACCATTCTACGTAACCGTGTTAACGAACTTGGTGTTGCTGAACCTTTGGTTCAACGTCAAGGTTCTAGCCGTATCGTAGTGGAATTGCCTGGTGTTCAAGACACGGCTCGCGCTAAAGAAATCCTTGGTGCTACCGCGACGCTTGAGTTCCGTGAAGTAGATAGCAGTGCTGATTTAGCCGCTGCCGCTTCTGGTCGTGCCCCTGCGGGTAGCGAAATCAAGCAAGATCGTGATGGTCGTCCTGTGGTACTTAAGAAGCGCGTTATTCTAGGCGGTTCAAGTATTACTGATGCAAGCTCAAGTGTTGATGAATATGGTCGTCCTCAAGTTAACATCTCGCTAGACAGCGAAGGTGGTAGCAAGATGTCTGCATTCTCTCGTCAGAATATCGGTAAGCTAATGGCGACGGTATTTGCAGAGTACAAAGACAGCGGTCGTAAAACACCGGAAGGTCGAGTTATCTTAAGTAAGCACGAAGAAGTGATTAACCAAGCGACGATTCAGTCTGCACTTGGTCGTAACTTCCGTATTACTGGTATCGACTCAACGGCTGAAGCTCATAACTTGGCACTTCTACTGCGTGCTGGTGCTCTGATTGCGCCTATCTCGATTGTAGAAGAACGTACGATTGGTCCATCTATGGGGCAACAAAACATCGATATGGGTATCATGGCGATGGTTTGGGGTATGGCTGCTGTAATGCTGTTTACGCTGCTTTACTACCGCAGCTTTGGTCTGATTGCGAACGTTGCGCTAATGGCTAACTTGGTGTTGATTATCGGTGTGATGTCGATGATTCCGGGGGCTACTATGACCCTGCCAGGTATTGCCGGTATCGTATTAACGGTCGGTATGGCGGTTGATGCCAACGTTCTGATCTTTGAGCGTATACGTGAAGAGCTTCGAGATGGACGTAGTCCACAACAAGCGATTCACCAAGGTTACGCGAACGCATTCAGCACAATCGCCGATGCCAACATCACCACGCTACTAACAGCAATTATTCTATTTGCTGTGGGTACTGGTGCTATCAAAGGCTTCGCGGTAACGCTGTCTATCGGTATCTTGACTTCAATGTTTACAGCTATTGTGGGAACACGTTGTATCGTGAACCTGATGTATGGCGGCAAACGCGTTAAAAAACTGTCGATCTAAGGCTAGGAATTAATATGTTTCAGATTCTAAAAGCAGACAAAATGATCGACTTTATGCGTTGGTCAAAGGTTGCCTTTGTTTTTTCTATCTTGATGATTGGTACTGCTATCTTCACCCTAACAACGAAATCGTTGAACTGGGGTCTAGATTTTACTGGCGGTACTCTGATTGAAGTTGGTTTTGAACAACCGGCACACCTTCCTGATATCCGTAGTGCACTAGAAGCCGAAGGCTTTGGTGATGCAACGGTACAGAACTTCGGTTCAGCTCGTGATGTGATGGTTCGTTTACGTCCACGTGATGGCGTAGCGGGCGAAACGCTTGGTAACCAAATCCTTTCTGCTATTGAGAATGGTACTGGTGAGCAAGTTGAAATGCGTCGTATCGAGTTCG
Source organism: Vibrio sp. 10N.286.51.B11 (assembly GCF_041469245.1). NCBI lineage: Bacteria > Pseudomonadati > Pseudomonadota > Gammaproteobacteria > Vibrionales > Vibrionaceae > Vibrio > Vibrio sp. 10N.286.51.B11. Next base: position 26,255 of record NZ_JBFRKI010000002.1, read on the forward strand.
TTGGTCCTAACGTAGGTGATGAGCTAACAGAAGCGGGTGGCCTTGCTATCCTAGTTTCTCTTATCTGTATCTTGATCTACGTATCAGTGCGATTTGAATGGCGTTTGGCTGCGGGTGCGGTATTAGCACTGGCGCACGATGTTATCATCACACTTGGTGTGTTCTCTCTAATGCAAATTGAGGTCGACCTTACCATCGTAGCAGCCTTGCTAACGGTAGTCGGTTACTCCCTCAACGATACCATCGTTGTATTCGACCGTATTCGTGAGAACTTCCGTAAGATGCGTAAAGGTGAAGCGCCTGAAGTACTGAACAGCTCAATCACACAAACATTGAGTCGTACATTGATCACTTCTGGTACCACGTTATTCGTAGTTATCGCACTGTTCGTTCAGGGCGGCGCTATGATTCACGGCTTCGCAACTGCCCTTCTATTGGGTATTACGGTTGGTACTTACTCTTCTATCTACGTTGCATCTGCACTAGCAATGAAGTTGGGTATTACACGTGAACACCTAATGCCACCACAAGTGGAAAAAGAAGGTGAAGAGTTTGACGAAATGCCTTAGGCCTTGGCTTAACAAGTTTCGCTAAACCAAAAAAACCGCTAGGCAACTAGCGGTTTTTTTACGTCTGTATATTGTCGATAAGATCAATGTAACTTATCGGCAAGTTGAGTTGCATATATTGTCACTAAGAGCACCATTTTCGTATTTCGTATTTCGTATTTCGTATTTCGTATTTCGTATTTCGTATTTCGTATCTCAAATCGCAGATACAAAAAAGCCTCGCTATCTAGCGAGGCTTTGGAGTTTTTATGCGCCCTTAAAACAGAGAGCTTTAACGTAAGGTCTGAATTATTTCAGCATACCTTCGTTAGCGTTCTCACGAACGTGCTTAAGAATAGACTTAACACCACGTGCGCTTGAAGCAACAACATTACCAGAAGTCATGTAATCAGTACCGCCAGCGAAGTCAGTCATGATAGCACCAGCTTCACGAGCGATTAGGTCGCCAGCTGCTAGATCCCATGGCTTAAGGCCTAGTTCTAGGTAACCATCAACACGGCCAGCTGCTAGGTAACATAGGTCAAGAGCAGGAGAACCTGTACGACGGAAATCAGCACAGTCAATGAATAGACCAGAGATGATCTTCATGAAAGATTCAGAGTGTTGTTTTTGCTTGAATGGGAAACCAGTCGCTAGAACAGTACCTTGAAGGTCTTTTAGTTGAGTAACACGCATACGAGCGTTGTTAAGTTGAGCGCCAGCGCCACGTTGAGCTGTGAATAGCTCGTTTAGCATTGGGTCATAAACACAAGCAACTTCTGTACGACCGTTCATGCGAACAGCGATAGATACAGAGAAGTGAGGGAAACCTTTTACAAAGTTGTTGGTGCCATCTAGTGGGTCAACGATCCATTGTACGTCAGAGTCTTTACCTTCAGTCAGGCCTTTCTCTTCAGAAATAATGCTGTGCTCTGGGTAAGATGCTTTGATTGTCTCAATGATCATGTACTCAGCTTCTTGAGCAATGTTAGTAACGTAATCGTTGTTACCTTTTAGAGACGACTCGATCTTATCAGTTGTTTCTAGAGATTTAGCAATATGGTTGCCAGCTTTACGCGCAGCGCGTATCGCAATGTTTAGCATTGGATGCATATGGTTTTTCCCACAAGATGTTAAAGAACAATTTAAAGCGGCGGCGAGTATACCAAAGTTTTACCAAAAGGGAAGTGGTTATTTTTTGAACTCTTGGTTTCACATTGCGCGAAGGGTCTGACCATTTTACTTTGCTATGTGTTAATATCTCGCGATTATTTTTAAAGTGGTGTCATATAGCATGTTAGACAATGTAAAAGTCGTTCTGGTTGGTACGTCTCATTCGGGAAATATCGGATCAGCAGCTCGCGCAATGAAAGTGATGGGTTTGAGTCAATTAGTTCTTGTAGACCCTCAATGTGAAGTTGACGAGCAGACCTTAGCACTGGCTGCGGGTGCTGGTGACATCGCAGAAAACGCGACTATCGTTTCCACACTGGACGAAGCAGTAAAAGACTGTGGTTTAGTGGTTGGTTCGAGTGCTCGTTCACGCACACTTGAATGGCCAATGCTTGAGCCTCGTGAGTGTGGACAAAAATTTGCAATTGAAGGTCAGAAGCACCCAGTAGCATTAGTATTCGGCCGTGAGCGTACGGGCTTGACTAACGATGAGCTTCAGAAGTGCCACTTCCATGTATGTATCCCAGCTAACCCTGAATACAGCTCGCTAAACCTAGCAATGGCGGTACAGACTCTGAGCTACGAAGTGCGTGTCGCCCACCTTGATATGGTCGCTAGCCAATATCAACCACAGCAACAAGATGAGTACCCTCGTCACGAAGAACTAGAAATGTTCTACGAGCACCTTGAAAAAGTGATCATTGATACCCAATTTATCTCTAAGGATAAGCCGGGGCAGGTGATGAATAAGCTGCGTCGTCTGTTTAGCCGAGCTCGTCCAGAGCTGCAAGAGATCAATACTCTACGTGGCATTTTGACTTCAATTGAGAAGAGCAAAAACGATAAATAAAGCCCATGTGAAAACTAAGGGTGAATACCTGACTAAAATAGTCAACTAAATACTTGACCAATTTAGTCGGGTATGGGAAGATTCCAACCACATAAACAATGTGGATACGGTGTGATATGAAACTTACATCTAAAGGAAGATATGCGGTAACAGCTATGCTCGATGTAGCACTGCATTCGCAAAAAAGCCCAGTTCCTCTGGCTGACATTTCAGAGCGACAAGGCATCTCGTTATCTTACTTAGAGCAACTTTTTTCTAAGTTACGTAAAGCTGGCTTAGTTGCTAGTGTTCGCGGCCCTGGTGGTGGTTACCGTTTAGGTGCTGAAGCGAGCGACATCGCTGTCGGAACTGTGATTGCAGCAGTAGACGAATCAGTTGATGCGACTAAGTGTCACGGTCGAGCAGATTGCCAGGGTGGTAGTCGTTGTTTAACTCACACTCTATGGCGTGATTTAAGCTCCCGAATCAGCAGCTTCTTAAACGACATTACGCTCGGTGAGCTAATGAAAGATAACGAAGTTTTAGAAATTTCTGATCGTCAAGATATCGATCTTGCGGTTAATAATGGTTTTGCACATAAAAATACGAGCACTACAACGATTAGTGCAGCACCTCACGGTGTTAATGCCCGCTCTTAGCGGTCAGTTTTTACATTGGAGTAGAAAATGAAACTGCCTATTTACTTTGACTATTCAGCTACATGCCCAGTCGATGCACGAGTTGCTGAGAAAATGGTTCAGTGCATGACGATGGACGGTAACTTCGGTAACCCTGCATCTCGTTCACACCGTTACGGCTGGCAGGCAGAAGAAGCAGTAGATAATGCTCGTGAGCAAATTGCTGACCTATTAAATGCAGACCCACGTGAGATTGTTTTCACTTCAGGTGCTACAGAGTCAGACAACCTTGCTATTAAAGGTGCAGCGCACTTTTACGAGAAGAAAGGTAAGCACGTAATTACGTGCAAAACAGAACATAAAGCGGTTCTTGATCCATGTCGCCAACTAGAGCGTGAAGGTTTTGAGGTAACTTACCTTGAGCCAGAAGCAAACGGCATCATCGATCTAGACAAGCTACAAGCTGCAATGCGTGAAGACACTGTTCTAGTTTCTATCATGCACGTTAACAACGAGATTGGTGTAATCCAAGATATCTCTGCAATCGGCGAATTATGTCGTTCTCGTAAGATCATCTTCCACGTTGATGCGGCTCAGTCTGCGGGTAAAATCCCACTAGACGTACAAGAGATGAAAGTTGACCTAATCTCACTTTCAGCTCACAAAATGTATGGCCCTAAAGGTATCGGTGCACTTTACGTTCGTCGTAAGCCACGTATTCGTCTTGAAGCGCAAATGCACGGCGGCGGTCATGAGCGTGGTTTCCGTTCAGGTACGCTTGCTACTCACCAAATCGTGGGTATGGGCGAAGCTTGTGCTGTTGCTAAGCAAGACATGCAGAAAGATTACGATCACGCACTAGCACTTCGTGAGCGCCTATTGAAAGGTGTTCAAGATCTAGAAGCGGTAACGGTAAACGGTGACTTAGACCAACGTGTACCACACAACCTAAACGTGAGCTTCGCTTTCGTTGAAGGTGAGTCTCTGCTTATGTCTCTAAAAGACCTAGCAGTATCATCAGGTTCTGCATGTACATCAGCAAGCCTAGAGCCTTCATACGTTCTACGTGCTCTTGGCCTGAACGATGAACTGGCACACAGCTCAGTACGTTTCTCATTCGGCCGTTTCACAACGGAAGAAGAAATCGACTACGCGATTGCACAAATTCGTGTAGCGGTAAACAAATTACGCGACATGTCTCCTCTATGGGATATGTATAAAGAAGGGATTGATTTGAACACTGTTGAGTGGGCTCATCACTAATCTCACGGAAATAGAGGATTCGAGGTAACTATCATGGCATATAGCGAAAAAGTAATTGATCACTACGAAAACCCACGTAACGTAGGTTCGTTTGATAAAGAAGACCCAAGTGTTGGTAGCGGTATGGTTGGCGCACCAGCTTGTGGTGACGTAATGAAACTGCAAATCAAGGTAACGCCAGAAGGCATTATCGAAGATGCAAAATTCAAAACTTACGGTTGCGGCAGCGCAATCGCTTCTAGCTCACTAGTAACTGAGTGGGTTAAAGGCAAAAGTATTGATGAAGCGGCAGCTATCAAAAACTCTGAAATCGCAGAAGAGCTAGAGTTGCCACCAGTGAAAGTTCACTGTTCAATTCTTGCTGAAGATGCAATCAAAGCAGCTGTTGCGGATTACAAAAAGAAGCGTTAATCGTCTCATTAAGTAATCACAAAAAATAAGCAATATTTGGGAGCATCCTTTGTGCTCCCCCTGAGTTCTCAATTTATATAAAACACAAGGTTGTAGTATGGCCATCACCATGACAGATACGGCAGCAAGCCGAGTTCAAGCTTTCCTAGATAACCGAGGTAAAGGTATCGGGTTGCGCTTAGCGGTAAAAACTACTGGCTGTTCGGGTATGGCGTATGTACTGGAATTCGTTGACGAGCTTAACGAAGAAGACGAAGTGTTCGAGCATTCAGGTGTTAAGGTCATCATTGATCCAAAGAGCCTAGTTTACCTAGACGGTACTGAGCTTGATTACGTAAAAGAAGGCCTAAACGAAGGTTTTGAATTCAACAACCCGAACGCGAAAGGCGAATGTGGTTGTGGTGAGAGCTTCAACGTATAAACGCTTCAATCGTTAAGCGTTTATAGTGAGCGAAGAATAAAATTAGGCTCTGATTGAAGAGCCTAAACTTAGGACCACCGTTACATGAATCATTTCGAATTATTTGGGCTACCACTTCAGTTTCAACTGGATGGTAGCCTTCTTTCTTCTCAGTTTAGAGATCTGCAACGCCAATTCCACCCTGATAAATTTGCCACTGCTTCTGAGCGTGATCGCTTGCTAGCCGTGCAAAAAGCTGCGCAAATCAATGATGCGTATCAGGTATTGAAACATCCAATCAGCCGAGCTGAGTACCTGTTAGTGCAACATGGTGAGGATATTCGTGGTGAACAGCAGACCCTGCAAGATCCTATGTTCTTGATGGAGCAAATGGAATTGCGTGAAGAGCTTGAAGAGATCGCCGACAGTTCTGACCCTGAAGATGCTTTGTTTGCATTTGAAGGAAAGGTTAGCAAAATGTATAAACAACAATTAAGCGCTATCCAACAAGAACTCGACAGTGAGGCTTGGCTAGAAGCTGCAGACCGAGTAAGAAAGCTTAAGTTTATTGCAAAATTAAAGAATGAAATCGAGTTAGTTGAAGATCGTTTGATCGGCTAGTTCGTATAACAAGGACACATCCATGGCACTACTTCAGATTGCAGAACCAGGGCAAAGCGCCGCTCCTCACCAGCACAAGCTTGCAGTGGGTATTGATTTAGGTACAACAAACTCATTGGTTGCGTCAGTGCGCAGTGGTGAGGCAAGCACGCTTGTTGATCAACAAGGTCGCAGTATTCTCCCTTCCGTTGTTCACTATCAGTCAGAGTCGTACACCACTGGTGATGAAGCGCGTGTAAATGCACAAACTGATCCTAAAAATACCATTATCTCAGTTAAGCGATTAATCGGTCGTTCACTGTCAGATATTCAACAGCGATACCCATCTCTGCCATATCAGTTTGAAGAAAGTGATAATGGCCTGCCTGTGATTAACACAGCGCAAGGAAATAAGAACCCAATTCAAGTATCTGCAGATATTCTTCGTGCACTCGGTCAACGTGCTGAGTCGACGTTAGGTGGTGAATTGGCTGGTGCCGTGATTACCGTCCCTGCGTACTTTGATGATGCACAACGTGCAGGTACCAAAGACGCAGCGCAACTTGCTGGTCTTCATGTGTTACGTCTTCTTAATGAACCCACTGCAGCTGCGATTGCTTATGGCTTGGATTCAGGTAAAGAAGGGGTAATCGCTGTTTATGACTTAGGCGGTGGTACGTTTGATATCTCTATCCTACGCCTGTCTAAAGGTGTCTTCGAAGTTTTAGCAACCGGTGGTGACTCTGCATTAGGCGGCGATGACTTTGACCATTTAATTGCGGATCATTTCCAAGAGCAAATGGGCTTGTTAGAGCTGACAGCAGAACAGAACCGTATTCTTCTAGACGCAGCAACAGAAGCGAAGATTGGCTTATCTGAAGCTGAAAGCGTTAATGTTGAAGCACTAGGTTGGTCTGGCTCTTTAACTCGTGAAGAGTTCGAAGAGATCATCAAGCCACTAGTTAAGAAAACGCTGCTTTCGTGCCGCCGAGCACTGAAAGATGCGGAAGTTGACGCGGATGAAGTACTAGAAGTCGTGATGGTAGGTGGTTCAACTCGTACCTTACTTGTTCGTGAAATGGTCGGTGGCTTCTTTGGTCGTACTCCATTAACCAGTATTAACCCTGATGAAGTGGTTGCGATTGGCGCATCGATTCAAGCGGATATCTTAGTTGGCAACAAGCCTGACTCTGAGATGCTGCTATTGGATGTTATCCCTCTGTCACTGGGTATCGAAACCATGGGTGGCTTAGTCGAAAAGATCATCCCTCGTAATACCACGATCCCAGTTGCTCGTGCACAAGAGTTTACCACGTTCAAAGACGGTCAAACTGCAATGACAGTACACACCGTGCAAGGCGAGCGTGAGATGGTTGATGACTGTCGTTCACTGGCTCGATTTGCTCTGAAAGGCATCCCGCCGATGACTGCAGGTGCTGCTCATATTCGTGTTACTTACCAAGTGGATGCTGATGGCCTGCTATCGGTTACCGCAATGGAGAAGAGCACTGGCGTTCAAGCTGAAATCCAAGTTAAGCCTTCTTACGGTCTAAGCGACAACGAAGTGGCTAGCATGCTGAAAGATTCGATGACGTTTGCAAAAGAAGACATGCAAGCGCGTGCTCTTGCTGAGCAACGCGTAGAAGCGGATCGCGTTATCGAAGGCCTTATCGCTGCAATGCAAGCCGACGGTGACGAGCTACTTGATGAGCAAGGCAAACAACAACTTGTTCAAGCGATTGAAGCACTGATTGAAGTGCGTAATGGCGACAACGCTGATGCTATTGAACTAGAAATTAAGAATACCGACAAAGCGAGCCAAGACTTTGCTTCTCGTCGTATGGATAAATCAATTCGTGCTGCACTGTCAGGTCAGTCAGTCGATAATATTTAATAGTTAGAGAATAGATAAACATGCCAAAGATTATTGTTTTACCTCACGAAGATCTATGTCCAGAAGGCGCTGTTTTAGAAGCAAAAACTGGTGAGACGGTTCTTGATGTTGCATTGAAGGCCGGTATTGGTATTGAACACGCATGTGAAAAATCGTGTGCATGTACAACATGTCACGTTGTGATTCGTGAAGGTTTTGATTCTTTAGAAGAGAGTGATGATCTAGAAGACGACATGCTAGATAAAGCATGGGGCTTAGAGATGGAATCTCGCTTGGGTTGCCAAGCTAAAGTGGCTGATACGGATCTTGTTGTAGAGATTCCAAAGTACACGTTGAACCTGGCTTCTGAAGACCATTAAGAACCTGTTCTCAGTCATGGCTAATACAGCGATGACTGAGAGAGTTATTGCTTAGACAAACATACTAAGAAAACTGGCCTAGAATATAGATCATAAAGGTGACAGAGCGTCGCTGATAAATATAAGGAAGTGTTATGAGCTTGAAGTGGATTGATTCGCGAGATATCGCAATTGAGCTATGTGATTTGTACCCTGATACTGATCCTAAAACGGTACGTTTTACCGATCTGCATCAATGGGTGCTAGACCTTGAAGAGTTCGACGACGAGCCTAACCACTCGAATGAAAAAATCTTAGAGGCTATTATTTTGTGCTGGATGGATGAGATGGATTAATCCTCTTGTCTAATGATTTGGTCGCGGGTTGGTATCAGTCCAATATAAAACGCAGCCAAGTTAACAATTCTTACTAAAAAAAGCGGACCTTATGGTCCGTTTTTTTATCAAAATGACATTTTCCTCCTACATAATGCTAACATCAGTGAGCTAATAAAAAATAATCAGAATCACACTCTCGAAGTGGTTCATGACAAGGAGAAATCATGTCTACACAGATGTCAGTATTTTTAAGTCAAGAAGCTGCCCAGCCTCAGTGGGGAGCAAGAGCTATTTTATCGTTCTCAGAAGCGGGAGCGACAATTCACATTGGTGAAGGCCACGATCTAGGCGCAGTTCAACGTGCGGGTCGTACGCTTGACGGACAAGGTATCGCATTCGTTTCACTTCGTGGTGAAGGTTGGGATCTAGAAAGCGTTTGGGCTTTCTACCAAGGCTACCGTGGACCAAAGAAAAAGAATGCATTGGAATGGGATGCACTTTCAGAAGCCGATCAAACTGAGCTTGAAGCTCGTATTCGCGCAACTGACTGGACGCGTGACATTATCAATAAAACCGCTGAAGAAGTGGCACCTCGTCAACTTGCGACAATGGCTGCAGAATACATCAAGTCAGTGGCACCAGCGGGCACTGTTAAAGCGAAGATTGTTAAAGACAAGGATCTACTAACCGAAGGTTGGGAAGGCATCTACGCGGTAGGTCGTGGCTCTGAGCGTACATCAGCAATGCTGCAACTGGACTTCAACCCAACAGGCGATGAAAACGCACCTGTATTTGCCTGTTTAGTCGGTAAAGGTATTACGTTCGATTCGGGCGGTTACAGTATCAAGCCAGGCCAATTCATGACAGCGATGAAAGCTGACATGGGTGGCGCAGCAACGATTACTGGTGGTTTAGGTCTTGCGATTGAACGCGGTCTTAACAAGCGCATCAAGCTTATTCTATGTTGCGCAGAGAACATGATCTCTGGTCGCGCATTGAAGCTTGGCGATATCATTACCTACAAAAACGGTAAAACAGTTGAGATCATGAACACTGATGCGGAAGGTCGCTTAGTGCTAGCTGATGGCCTGATGTACGCAAGTGCACAAAGCCCTGAGCTGATCATCGACTGTGCAACGCTAACAGGCGCGGCTAAAAACGCATTAGGTAACGACTACCACGCACTATTAAGCTTCGATGATGAGTTGTCTCACCAAGCGCTAACAGCGGCAAACCAAGAGAAAGAAGGCTTATGGCCACTGCCTCTTGCTGATTTCCACCGTGGTATGTTGCCTTCAAACTTTGCTGATCTTTCAAACATCAGCACAGGCGATTACACACCGGGTGCAAGTACAGCAGCGGCATTCCTTTCTTACTTTGTAGATGATTACAAAAAAGGTTGGATTCATATGGATTGCGCGGGTACTTACCGTAAGTCAGCAAGTGACAAGTGGGCGGCAGGCGCAACGGGTATGGGCGTTCGCACACTGGCTCGTCTTCTTATCGACCAAGCAAAATAATAATAAGGGTGAGCGGTATTTTGTGCCGCTCATTCATAAAGCTCAGATCGAAAGATCTCAGTAATTTCAGTATTTAATAACAAAAAAATGAAGTGAAGGAATCCCTATGGCTCTAGAAAGAACGTTCTCAATTGTTAAGCCGGATGCAGTTAAGCGTAACCTTGTTGGTGAAATCTACCACCGTATCGAAAAAGCAGGCCTAGAAATTATTGCTGCTAAAATGGTTCGTCTTACTGAAGAGCAAGCGAGTGGCTTCTACGCTGAACATGAAGGCAAAGAGTTCTTCCCAGCTCTTAAAGAGTTTATGACTTCTGGTCCTATCATGGTTCAAGTGCTTGAAGGCGAAAACGCTATCGCTCGTTACCGTGAACTTATGGGTAAAACAAACCCAGAAGAAGCGGCATGCGGTACTATCCGTGCTGACTACGCAATCAGCATGCGTTACAACTCAGTTCACGGCAGCGACAGCCCTGAGTCTGCAGCTCGCGAAATCGAATTCTTCTTCCCAGAATCTGAAATTTGCCCACGCCCAGCTCAATAATCGGCACTGCAAATTATTCTAAAGGCTTCACCTCGGTGAGGCCTTTTTTGTAAGTGGATTTTACGCTCTCGATAATCAATTTAGTCGTCATTCTCGAAAGCGACGAAGGAGCGTAATCGGGAATCTGTTTTTGTTATTGGAGATTCCAGATACTTCGTTCCTCAGTTCTGGAATGACGGGGAACTTTGGAGCAACCATCTCGTGGTAAATATTATCGAGCAATTGGTGATTATTTACGTCATTCCCGAAAGCGACGAAGGAGTGTAATCGGGAATCTTTGTTTAAATTGGGTAATCTCAGGCCGATAAATACAATTGTTCAAATTTTAATCGCTTAAGTTTGAATGTCTTAATAAACACAGGGTTTTACAATGCTTGTTGAAGTTGCGTAAAGCCTGTACAATTCGCGCCCTTAATTATTGTTCCGTCATTGAGAGGCATCATGACCACAGCTAAAGTCAATCTACTCGATTTTGATCGTAAAGGTCTTCGTAAATTTTTCACAGAAGAACTGAATGAGAAAGCGTTTCGAGCAGAGCAAGTGATGAAGTGGATTTATCACTTCGGTGTCGATGACTTCGAACAAATGAATAACATCAACAAAAAGTTACGTGAGAAACTTCAACGTCGCTGTGAGATTGTTGCACCTGTTGTTTCTGAAGCTCAACACTCTTCAGATGGCACAATTAAATGGGCGATGAGCGTTGGCGACCAAGACGTTGAAACGGTATACATCCCAGATGGTGACCGTGCGACGCTATGTGTATCTTCACAGGTTGGTTGTGCACTTGAATGTAAGTTCTGTTCTACAGCTCAACAAGGCTTCAACCGTAACCTAAAAGTTTCAGAGATTGTTGGCCAAATCTGGCGTGCATCTCGCGAAATCGGCCTAGAAAAAGAAACCGGTCGTCGTCCAATTACTAACGTTGTAATGATGGGTATGGGCGAGCCTCTATTGAACATGAAGAACCTAATGCCATCATTAGAAATCATGCTTGATGATCTAGGTTTCGCACTGTCTAAGCGTCGTGTAACCGTATCAACTTCTGGTGTTGTTTCTGGCCTTGACCAAATGACAGACAACATCGATGTCGCATTGGCTATTTCTCTACATGCGCCAAACGATGCACTACGTAGCCAAATCATGCCGATCAACGACCGTTGGGATATCCAAGACTTCCTAGCATCTGTTCGTCGTTACATTGCATCTTCAAATGCTAACCGCGGTAAAGTAACGGTTGAGTACGTGTTATTGGATCATGTGAATGATGATATGGACCACGCACGTGAACTTGCTGAGCTAATGAAAGAGACGCCTTGTAAGATCAACTTGATTCCATTCAACCCTTACCCGGGGTCGCCTTATAAGAAGCCAAGCAACTCTCGTATTGATCGCTTCCAAAAAACGCTGATGGAATACAACTACACAGTAACCGTTCGTAAGACTCGTGGTGATGATATTGATGCCGCGTGTGGTCAGTTAGTCGGTGATGTGATTGATAGAACCAAGCGTACTAAAATGCTTAAAGCAGCCTCTGAAGCGAACTTGATTGCCGGTGGTGTGATTGAAGTAAAAGCGGTATAAAACGCGATTAGAACCTAAACAAGCCAGAAGTCTTACTTCTGGCTTGTTGCTTTTCTGGGGTGCAGTTTTTGATTTTTTGGACTTCTTGCCCACGCTTTCTTACATTTTTCGTCAAATTTTGGACAAAACCATGAGCTGACGGTAAATTTTGTTTAAAGTGTTTTTGCCTTGTAATGGCATTAGCTTATGATTAACTAATCTTAAATTAATTTAAGTGCTCGCTTGCTACTGATCATCAATATGTCTATTTAGGTTGGCTACTTGATAAACTAGCTTCCTGAGAAGGTCATCCATAATAAATGAATGATGTTCGCCTTTAAGGGTTGATGATTTAGATAGCAGGAAAAATTCCACATAACGTGGGTTGTTAGATTGAGCTTAAACGACAATAAGAAAACGCTCTCCTCAACCTGCGATAATACTTTAGAAGTTCACTCTCTATGAACACAGAACAAGATACACAAGCGCAAGAAAACGTAGCTCCAGCTTTGGAAGCGGGAACGCTGCTTAAGAACAAACGAGAATCTCTTGGTTTAACGCAAAAGCAGATTTCTGATCGCTTGAAACTTCGCGTTACTCTGATCCAACAAATTGAAGAAAACCAATTCGAGTCAGATCAAGTGGCGACGTTTATGCGTGGCTATATTCGTTCATACGCGAAATACGTCAATCTTGACGAAAAAGTCGTATTGAGTGCGCTGCATCATGCCGGTGATGCTCAGCATCAAGAGCAAGAAATGCTGAGTTTTTCTCGTAAGACCAAAACCGAGAAGCACAACAGCCGTATTATGATCCTGACTTGGAGCATTTTTGCGGTCATTGCGGGTATCTCCTCACTTTGGTGGTGGCAGAACCAACAGCAAGACACCCTATCTCAATCTTTAGCGAATACTGAAAGCTCAGAAGAGCTAGCGGTAGAAGAATCACTTGCCCCTGAATTCACCTCTTTGGAAGTGATTGAAGCTGAACAAAACGAAGCGGGTGCTTCTGTTGTTGAAGATACTGAAGGCCTTGCTGCGATAAGCGATGCGGAAGATACTTCAGATGCTGTTACTCCAGCTGACGAAACTCCTGCACAACAAGCAACAGAGACAGAGCCAACTGCTGAAGTTGCTGCGAATGCAGAAGCGGTTGAAGCAAGCACTGCTCCTGAAGCTGTGGCTAACGAGCTAGTCATGCAGTTCTCTGCTGATTGCTGGATCCAAGTAAAAGATGCAACGGGTAAAACCTTGTCGACTGGCATCAAAAAAGCAGGTCAGTCGTTAAATCTTTCAGGAACTGCGCCATATAAAGTGATTCTAGGTGCGCCAGAAGGCGTATCAATGACATTTGCAAGTGAACCTGTCGACCTTTCTGGGTATACTTCAGGCAAAGTAGCTAGAATAACCTTACCTTAGAGTTAATATGCAACACGAATCTCCTATTATTCGTCGCAAATCAACCCGTATTTATGTGGGTGATGTGCCGATCGGTGATGGCGCACCAATTGCTGTGCAATCCATGACCAACACAAGAACAACAGATGTAGCCGCGACCGTTGCTCAAATTAGAGCTCTGGAAAAAGTTGGCGCTGATATCGTTCGCGTATCTGTACCGACTATGGATGCCGCTGAAGCCTTTAAGCTAATCAAGCAGCAGGTCTCTGTTCCTTTGGTTGCTGATATTCACTTCGACTACCGTATCGCCCTAAAAGTGGCCGAATACGGCGTTGACTGTCTGCGTATTAACCCAGGCAACATCGGTAACGAAAGCCGTATCCGCTCAGTTGTTGATTGTGCACGTGATATGAATATTCCGATTCGTATTGGTGTTAACGGCGGTTCTCTTGAGAAAGAGATCCAAGAGAAATACACAGAACCTACAGCAGAAGCGCTTGTTGAATCAGCAATGCGTCACGTAGATATCCTAGACCGTCTGAACTTTGATCAATTCAAAGTCAGCGTTAAGGCGTCTGATGTATTCCTAGCAGTCGGTTCTTACCGTTTGCTGGCTAAGCAGATTGATCAACCTCTTCACCTTGGCATTACCGAAGCGGGTGGTGCGCGTGCTGGCTCTGTGAAGTCAGCGGTAGGTTTAGGTATGCTTCTTTCTGAAGGTATCGGCGATACGCTGCGTATCTCGCTAGCGGCTGATCCGGTTGAAGAGATCAAAGTTGGCTTTGATATTCTTAAATCTTTGCGCATTCGTTCGCGTGGCATCAACTTCATTGCGTGCCCGAGCTGTTCTCGTCAAGAGTTCGATGTTATTAACACCGTTAATGCCCTTGAAGAACGCTTAGAAGACGTGATTACTCCAATGGATGTGTCAATCATCGGTTGTGTGGTTAACGGCCCTGGTGAAGCAGAAGTGTCTCACTTAGGTTTAGCCGGTAGTGCTCGTAAGAGTGCCTTCTACGAAGACGGTAAGCGTCAGAAAGAGCGCTTCGACAACGATGACCTTGTCGACAAACTTGAAGCTAAGATTCGTGCAAAAGCGTCAGTGCTTGATAAAGCAAATCGCATTGATGTAGAAAACTTAGAAGATTAATACAACGCGATGGGGTGTGATTGTCTATTCGCACTAACACCTGGTCGTGAGAAATTACGGAATAAATACTGTGGCTAAAAATATCCAAGCAATTCGAGGCATGAACGACTGCCTTCCAACTCAATCACCACTGTGGCAGAAAGTAGAAAGCGCAGTTAAAAGCGTGGTGAGCGCATACGGTTACAACGAAGTACGTATGCCTATCGTTGAAGAAACAAACCTATTTAGCCGTGCAGTTGGTGAAGAGACAGACGTTGTTTCTAAAGAGATGTACACCTTTGACGACCGCAATGGCGATAGCCTAACGCTGCGTCCAGAAGGCACAGCAGGTTGTGTTCGTTCATGTATTCAAAATAGCCTTATCAACCGTGATGAACAGCGCCTATGGTACATGGGCCCTATGTTCCGTCACGAGCGTCCTCAAAAAGGTCGTTACCGTCAATTCCACCAATGTGGTGTTGAAGTGTTTGGTCTAGACGGTCCAGACGTTGACGCAGAACTTATCATGATGACAGCACGTCTATGGCGTGAGCTAGGTATCGATAAGCACGTTCGCCTAGAGCTGAACTCAATCGGTTCTCAAGAAGATCGCGTTAGCTACCGCACTGCGTTAGTGGCTTTCCTTGAGCAACACATTGATGTGCTTGACGAAGACTGCAAACGTCGCATGCACACTAACCCTCTACGTGTACTTGATACTAAGAACCCTGATGTTCAAGCTATCTTAGGTGACGCACCTCGACTATCTGAATATCTAGGTGAAGAATCGAAGCAACATTTTGCTGGTTTGTGTGAACTTCTTGACGCTGTTGGTATCGAATACCAAGTTAATGAGCGTCTAGTACGTGGCCTAGATTACTACAACCGCACTGTATTTGAGTGGATCACAGACAGCCTTGGTGCTCAAGGTACAGTATGTGGCGGCGGTCGTTACGATGGTCTTGTTGAGCAACTAGGCGGCAAAGCAACCAATGCAGTTGGCTTCGCAATGGGTCTAGAGCGTCTGGTTCTGATGATGGAAACGCTAGAGCTAACAGAAGTTCGTCGTAGCGTTGATGTATACGTAGTTGCTGCTGGCGAAGGTACTATGATCGCGGGCATGCAGTTAGCGAATCAATTACGCGACACCGTTGAAGGCGTGCGTGTAATGAACCACTTCGGTGGTGGTAACTTCAAGAAGCAATTCAAACGTGCTGACAAAGTAGGTGCTGTTGTGGCGCTGGTACTTGGTGAGAACGAAGTTGCTGACAATACAGTTGTGCTAAAAGATCTGGTTGGCGGCGAGCAAGAAACCGTGTCTCAAACGGAAGTTGCAGAGAAAGTTGCTGCGCTAATCTAATTAGCCATTGAGCAAACGCTCATAATGAATACTAACGTCAGCACTATGCTGGCGTTTAAAGAATTAAAGAGGACAGGAAGTGGAACTTTACGATAGCGAAGAGCAACAAGTTGAAGCCATTAAAGATTGGTGGAAAGAGAACGGTAAAGCCGTAATCTTTGGTGCGGTTATTGGTTTAGGTGGTCTATTTGGCTGGCGCTATTACCAAGATTCAGTAGTTGAAGCGCGTGAAGCAGCTTCAGAAAGCTACACCTCTGTAATTTCAGCTCTTGATGTTAAGGGTGTTGATGCTCAATCTGATATTCAAGCTTTCATCGACGCAAACAAAGATGCTGAGTACTCAGTACTTGCTGCTATGCAACTAGCAAAAGTACAAGTACAAGCAGGCGATCTAGCGGCGGCACTTGAACAGCTCGAGTGGGCAAAATCGGCAACTAAGGACGCGGCACTTGCGCCACTACTTACTTACCGTGTTGCACGTATTAAAGCTGAGCAAGGTGAATTTGACGCAGCACTGACTGATCTTGCTGCTATGACAGACGAATCTTGGAAAGGCCGTGTTGCTGAACTGCGTGGTGATATCTCACTTCGTAAAGGCGACACAGACGCAGCATACAGTGCTTACACAGAAGCACAGCAAGCTGTTGACGCTAGCCAAACGCTTCAAATCAAACTTGACGACCTAGCTAAATAAGGCGCTTTGAATGAAGAAGATGTTTCCAAAAGCGGCGTTGTGTGCGATTGCTCTTGGCCTACTAGCTGGCTGTGCGGGTGAAGAAGACACCGTAATCATGGCTCCAGTCCCAACGGTAAACAGCGAGTTCACTCCTAGTCAGGAATGGTCTACGTCGGTTGGTGATGGTGTTGGTCACTACTTTTCAAAACTAACGCCAGAATTGGCTTACGACAAAGTGTTTGTTGCAAGCCGTGAAGGTATGGTTAAAGCGCTTGATCCTGATACAGGTAAAGCGCTGTGGAAAGTCGATCTTGAGAAAGACGTATTGGCTCGTTTATCGGGTGGCTTAACGGCGGCTTACGGTAAAGTTTTTGTTGGTTCTGAAAATGGCGAAGTGATCGCACTGGAAGAATCGACCGGTGAAGAGCTGTGGCGTGTATCAGTCAATGGCGAGGTGCTTGCATCCCCAGCAACTGATAGCAACATGGTCATTGTTCATACCAGTCGCGGTATGTTGATCGCGTTAGATCAAGCAAGCGGTGAACAAAAATGGACCATCAGTACGGAAGTACCAAGCCTAACACTGCGTGGCGATAGCTCGCCTGTTGCAGTTTCTGGTGGTGTATTCTGGGGTACAGCAAATGGTCGTCTAGCTGCGGCTATCGTTGATCGTGGTCAGCTTATTTGGCAACAGCCAGTAGGCACACCAAAAGGTGCAACGGAAATTGATCGTTTGGTTGATGTTGATGCATCTCCAATTGTTCTTGGTGGCACCCTGTATACCGTAGGTATCAATGGTCAGCTGATTGCTATCGACCTTCGTTCTGGTAAGCCAATTTGGAAACGTAACTACTCATCAGCGATTGATTTAGCAAGTGATGGTAGCCGTTTGTTCGTTGTTACCGACAAAGACCATGTGGTTGCGGTTGATGCGCGTAGTGGTACTGAACTGTGGAGCACTCCATTGTTAGAAAACCGCTTACTGACAGCACCTGCTATTATTAATGGTTATGTAGTCGTGGGTGATACTGAAGGTTATCTGCACTGGTTGGATCGTTCATCGGGTGAGTTTGTTGCTCAACAGCTTGTCGATGATAGCGGCTTTGCGGTTGCACCAATTGAACTGCCTGAAGGCTACTTAGTGACGACTCGCAATGGCGATGTAAAGAAACTAACGATTAGCCAATAAAAGCGTGATATAATTCACAGTCGGCTCCTGGTTGGTAACAGCCAGGAGCCGTTTTGTTGTTAAAAATTAATAAACCGTGTGGTTATAGGTAAGAGTTTAAACTTGCGAACAAGTGCTTACCTATAACTACATTTAGAGAAGAAATTGTAGAGGTTGTTATGGTACCTGTTGTTGCTCTAGTAGGGCGTCCGAACGTA
Organism: Vibrio sp. 10N.286.51.B11; assembly: GCF_041469245.1. Taxonomy (NCBI): domain Bacteria; kingdom Pseudomonadati; phylum Pseudomonadota; class Gammaproteobacteria; order Vibrionales; family Vibrionaceae; genus Vibrio; species Vibrio sp. 10N.286.51.B11. The sequence goes on from NZ_JBFRKI010000002.1 coordinate 44,259, forward strand.
GGTAAATCTACGTTATTTAACCGATTGACTCGAACTCGTGATGCATTGGTTGCGGATTTCCCTGGCTTAACGCGTGACCGTAAATACGGTCATGCTCATTTTAGCGAGCATGACTTTATTGTTATTGACACTGGCGGTATCGACGGTACTGAAGAAGGTGTTGAAACTAAAATGGCTGAACAGTCGCTAGCGGCGATTGATGAAGCTGATGTCGTTCTATTTATGGTAGATGGCCGTGCGGGTCTAACACCTTCAGACGTGGCGATTGCTAAGCACCTACGTCAACTAGAAAAGCCTTCAATGCTAGTAGTAAACAAGGTTGATGGTATCGACCCTGATGCTGCAAGTGCTGACTTCTGGCAACTAGGTGTAGAAGACATGTACCAAATCGCTGCGGCGCATGGTCGTGGTGTTACTGCACTTATTGACCTTGCTCTTAACCCATTCGCAGAAGCGCTAAAAGCTGAGAATGGCGAAGTAAGCGACTTAACTGAGTTTGAAGACGAAGAAGAAGAGCAGGTTGAATTTACAGAAGAAGAAGCTGAAGCAGAATTCAAGCGTCTTCAAGATCAACCGATCAAACTAGCGATCATTGGCCGTCCTAACGTAGGTAAATCAACGCTAACGAACCGTATTCTTGGTGAAGAGCGTGTGGTTGTTTACGATATGCCAGGTACGACTCGTGACTCTATCTACATCCCAATGCAGCGTGACGAGCGTGAATACGTTCTAATCGATACTGCGGGTGTTCGTCGTCGTAAAAACATCAACGAAACGGTAGAGAAGTTCTCAGTGGTTAAAACACTGAAAGCGATTGAAGATGCTAACGTTGTATTGCTGCTTATCGATGCTCGCGAAAACATCTCTGATCAAGATCTAAGCTTGCTAGGCTTTGCGTTGAACGCTGGTCGTTCAATTGTTATTGCCGTAAACAAGTGGGATGGCCTAGATAACGACGTTAAAGAACGCGTTAAGAAAGAGCTAGACCGTCGCTTAGGCTTCGTTGATTTCGCACGTATTCACTTTATCTCTGCACTTCACGGTACAGGTGTTGGTCACTTGTTTGAGTCTGTACAAGAAGCTTACAAGTCAGCGACTACTCGTGTTGGTACTTCTGTGCTAACTCGTATCATGAAGATGGCGACTGATGATCACCAACCGCCTATGGTTCGTGGCCGTCGTGTGAAACTGAAATACGCGCACGCTGGTGGCTACAACCCACCGATTATCGTTATCCACGGCAACCAAGTTCGTAACTTGCCAGATTCATACAAACGATTCTTGATGAACTACTACCGTCGTTCACTAGAAATCATGGGTACACCTATTCGCATTCAATTCCAGAACAGCGAGAACCCATTTGAAGCTAAGACTAACAAGCTGACAATTTCTCAAGAACGTAAACGTAAACGTATGATGAGCATGGTTAAAGGTCGTAAGTAAACCTTTCCAATAGATTTGATACCCGAGCCTGTCTCGGGTATTTTTTTAAGCAAAATTCACGTTAAGCCATAACAATACGTTTTTATCATCATGGCTCAACGAATCAGACTAGATTCCAGAAGAAGAACGATATGACTACTAGCGATTTGATTACACCTGTGTCAGCAATCACACCAACCATCACTCAATTTTGTCATCAGGCTTGGCAGCTCAATGCTAAAGCGCAGTACGTTGAAAGCGATGACAGCAAAACTTACCTGATCACCGACGTGACACCCTTCCACCCAGTGAGTCACATTTGGCCAGATCACCCTGCAGACCAAGGCTTTGTGAGTGTTGGTGACGTGCTATATCCAGTTGAAGACTGCCTTGTTGGTGCTATAGAACAATCTACTGGCAAGCTTCATATCGCAGCAGATATCCCTGTTAAGCGTGATACGGAAGGGTGGGCGTTTGTTGTTGTCCACCAGCTACCTACATCTGCTTCTATGATTAAGGTTAACGACGAAGTCGTGTTGTCGGTTGATAAAGAGTACCAAGCCAGTTTGAGCCGTGGTCACAGTGCTGGCCACATCGCTTTCCTAGCCTTGAATAAAGTATTGGCTGAGAGCTACTGGCGTAAAGATGCGGACAGAAAAGATCCGCTTGGCAGTTACGACTTCAATAGTTATGCACAAGTGACGAGCTTTGTGACTCCAGAGCTGTGTACCGATAAGTATCGCTTAGGCAAAACCCTGAAGAAGCGCGGTTTGAACGTTGCAGACATGCTAGCAAATCTTGATGACATCGAAGCTGATATCAACCAAATGCTTGCGGGCTGGCTTGCAGAGCCGACGCCAGTTGCGATGCGACTGGAAGGCGAAGCATTAACAGACTCTCGCTATTGGGAATGGCAGTTGGATGCCGACACTTTAGTGTCTATTCCGTGTGGTGGTACTCACATTGAGAACACCTCAGAACTTAAGGCATTATCCGTTAAGTTAACCCAGTTAGATGACCAGCATATTGAAATGCTGACGCATGTAATTCGATGATCTAGACTACAGATCGAAATGGCTTGTGCTGTTTGTTTTGTTTTTGCATGTGACTTTTAATATAAATGACTATTTAAAATTGAAATGCAGCACATGTAACTTATGCTTTCGGTGTGTGGTGATATAAATATTCTTTTTGGGGTAGATCGCTGATCAAAATAGATAAAGCGAAAGATCAACCTATGATCTTCGATTGTGTGTCGTACTAATTTAGTGTGCTATTATTAACCAATAACAAGCTTGCATAAGAACAAGCTGTACCCGATTACACAATTGAAAGCCTTAGTGAATGGAACAACAATTTTTATTAGAAGGTCATCGAGCCGTCAATAGTTTGCTGCGGAAGCTTGCGCTTGGGATGGATCGCAAAGATTTAAATCACAAGATTATTCAGCTTACCGAGCAGCGCATGGCTTCAATTTTACTGCTCAACTCAGAGTCTAAAACGTTACACCTTGAGTATGCCCCAAACCTGCCTGATTTTTACAATCAACAGATTGAAGGGATAGGAATTGGTGCGGGGATAGGCTCTTGTGGCGAGGCAGCTGCGCTTAAGAAAGCAGTGATGGTCTCCAACATAAATGCACACCCAAACTGGGCACCTTTTTTAGCCCTCACTAATCAAGCGAATTTACATGCCTGTTGGTCGGTCCCCATTATCTCGTCGCGCGGTAATGTGTTGGGTACCTTCGCTATTTATAGCCAGTACATCTCTGAACCACATGAATTTGAGCTCGAGATCTTAGAGCTACTGGCTTCCCTGTATTCGGTAGCACTAGAGAAGTTTGAGCTGGAGAACCAGCTAAACTTTTTCGCTAATCGAGATTCTTTAACCCATTGCTTGAATCGTCGCGCATTGTTTAATGAAGCGGAGAAAGTGTTGGCCAAGCGATGCTTTTCTGAAAAGGTGATGGCGTGTTTGTTTGTTGATGTCGATAAGTTCAAATCGATCAACGATACCTATGGCCACAGTTTCGGTGACGATGTGCTGTTGGCGGTTGCCGAAGTTCTTGATGAGGCAACCACAGCATGTGCCAAGATAGGCCGTTATGGTGGCGATGAGTTTGTGGTGTTCTCTTGCTTTGATGATCAAGAAAGCGTTGTTAGCTTCTACCACAGCTTAGAGAAAGCACTGCAACAAGCGCTTTATATCAATGATGTGCAGTTCTCAGTGAGTGTTGGGTTGTCTTGTGAGAAAGATCCTCAAGGATTAGACCAGTTGATCGCACAAGCTGATAAGAACATGTACCAAATCAAGCAAGCGAAGTCTCAGCGGTAGTAGATTGTAAAAATAGTAGTGAATTAGGAAATGCTAATGAGTGAAAATATCTGCCCTAAGTGCCAGTCTGAGCTAGCTTGGGATGGCAAGTATCATTGTGAAAGTTGTCAGGCTCACTTTACTAAAGTTGGGTTTTGCCCTGAGTGCAGCAGCCAACTTGAGAAGCTTCAAGCCTGTGGTGCGGCGAGCTATTTTTGCAACGGTGATTGCAACGAGTTGAAATCAAAGTCGAGAGTAAAATTCGAATTTCAACCTGCGGAATAGCCTTAAACTACATGGTTTGAACGACCATCGGTGATGTTATACCAGAGACTCAATACTAAAGTGTTGGGTCTTTTTTGTATCTGAAGAACAGGAATGTGTCATCTTGGTTCATTCCCACCGTCACTGCACCAGTATGAAACATAGTTACATGATTGCTATGCACTTTATTGGTGTGAGTTTCTTTTAAATTCTATTAATACAATTACTTATAAATAATTTCATTGGTTTATAAGTTTGGCACTCTTCTTGTAACTCTGTAATTGAATAACAAAAATACAATTATGGAGTAATATCATGAACAAGGTGTTCAATTTATCGCTAGCTGCACTGTGTACAACACTTTCATTTTCTTCTGCAACAGTGTTTGCTGCTGATGAGACCATCAAGGTCGGTGTTCTACACTCACTCTCTGGCACCATGGCGATCAGTGAGACAACGCTAAAAGATACCGTGCTAATGCTCATCGAAGAGCAGAACAAAAAGGGCGGTTTGCTTGGTAAGAAGCTAGAGCCTGTCGTGGTTGACCCTGCGTCAAACTGGCCGCTATTTGCTGAGAAAGCGCGTGAGCTTATCGAAAAAGAGAAAGTGGATGTGGTGTTCGGTGGTTGGACGTCGGTATCACGTAAATCCATGCTACCTGTCTTTGAAGAACTCAACAGCATCCTTTTCTACCCAGTACAGTATGAAGGTGAAGAGTCTTCTAAAAACGTTTTCTACACCGGTGCCGCGCCAAACCAACAAGCGATCCCAGCAGTGGATTACTTGATGGAAGAGCTTGAAGTCGAGCGCTGGGTACTTGCAGGTACCGATTACGTTTATCCACGTACAACCAATAAGATCTTAGAAGCCTACCTAAAAGATAAAGGTGTCGCAGAAGAAGACATAATGATCAACTACACGCCATTTGGTCACTCTGATTGGCAATCTATCGTTTCAGACATCAAAAAGTTCGGTGAAGCTGGCAAGAAAACCGCTGTGGTTTCTACTGTAAACGGCGATGCGAACGTACCTTTCTATAAAGAGCTAGGCGCTCAAGGCATTTCATCTGAAGACATCCCAGTTATTGCATTCTCTGTTGGTGAAGAAGAACTGTCAGGCATGGACACAGAACCATTGGTTGGTCATCTAGCGGCATGGAACTACTTCATGAGTGTTGATACTGAAGCTAATGAAGAGTTCGTTGAAACGTGGCAGTCGTTCATCAAGAGTGAAAAGCGTGTCACCAATGACCCAATGGAAGCGCACTATGTTGGCTTCAATATGTGGGCTCAAGCGGTCACTAATGCGGGCACAACCGATCCTGAATCTGTGCAAGATGCCTTGATTGGCGTGTCTGTACCTAACCTTTCTGGCGGCTACTCTACCATGCTGCCAAACCACCACATTACTAAACCAGTCCTGATCGGTGAAATCCAAGACGATGGTCAATTCGATATCGTTTGGGAAACCACTGGACTAGTGGCGGGTGATGCTTGGTCGAGTTACTTACCTGAATCGGCAAAACTGTTCTCTAGCTGGTCGAAGCCATTCTCATGTGGTGCGTTTAACGTCGAAACGAAGAAGTGTTCTGGCGGTAACTAGATCGTCAATTCAGGAATATTGAGCCTTCCGGTTTGGGAAGAACGCGTCTGTTTAACGGGCGAAGCGAACGGAAGGCTCATCGTTTCAGGTAACAACCACTATCCACACATCCTCCAAGTAAAAATAACAATATCTAACTTGGTTGGTTAAGGAAGCAGGGATGAAAAACGTATTAAACGTATTTAAAGTGCTGTTGCTCATGGCAGTCAGTGCTCAGTTGGCTTTTGCTGGAATAACGGATGAAGCTAGCTTTACCAAGGCGCTAGTTGGTAAGAAAACATCGGATAAAGAATTAGCTATCGATTGGGTGATTGAGACGCAAACGGGAGACGTGTCGAAAGCTATTTTAGATGGCTGGTTAAACGGAAACCTTTACTACTTCAATGAGAAACAGAGCGAGCAGTACAAACAGCTCTACCTCATTCAAAGTATCAAAACAGCGACGTCAGCTCAGTCAGTATGGGATGATTCAACGCTTAATATCGAGAATGCGAGACAGTTTAAAAAGGTTCGTGTGAATAACAAACTTCGCGGGATATTACGCGGGGAAATAGCCTCGATTGGACTGAACAGCGGCAACCCTGATGTGCGTTATAAGGCGGTTTTGGATTTGTTAGGAACCAAAGACGCTGACATTATCGAACGACTAACTGAACTCAGAGCCAATGAATCAGATGGCAAAGTAGCTGAGCTAATGGATTTGTCGTTAGCGATTGCCACTTCTCTTAATAACAGTGCCACCATTGAAGATCGTGTGGCTTCAATTGAACGAGTTGGTTACTTCAAACACTCGGTGGTTCTGAAAACACTGAATCAACTGTTAAACACTGAGCAAGATCCAAGCATTACCGCTGCAGCAGAACGTGCGATGGATAGCTATCAACAAAGCCAAGCACTCTATTCGGGTGTAGAAACCGTATTCTTCGGTTTGAGCTTAGGCTCGGTATTGGTACTGGCAGGCATTGGCTTAGCGATTACCTTTGGTGTGATGGGCGTTATCAACATGGCTCATGGCGAGCTGATCATGATTGGCGCTTACACCACCTATGTATTGCAGTTGTTGATGCCGAATCATATTGGCCTAGCGCTGATACTTTCCATTCCAGCGGCATTCATTGTTTCTGGCTTAGTGGGCATTGCGATTGAGCGCAGTGTGATTCGTCATCTTTATGGTCGCCCATTGGAAACCTTACTCGCGACCTTTGGTATTAGCTTAATCTTGCAGCAGGCTGTTCGCTCGATTTTCTCTCCTTTGAACCGCTCAGTGAGCACACCTGAATGGATGTCTGGCGCACTTCAATTGAACCCAATGTTGTCCCTGACTTACAACCGACTTTATATCATCTTGTTCTGTGGTTTGGTGTTTATGGGCTTATTAATGGTTCTGAAAAAGACACCACTAGGCTTGCAGGTTCGTGCGGTTTCTCAAAACCGTGGCATGGCTCGTGCGATGGGTATTCGTTCTGAGCGAGTTGATGCGATGACCTTCGGTTTAGGCTCTGGCGTTGCGGGTGTCGCGGGTGTGGCACTTTCTCAACTGACTAACGTCGGTCCAAATATGGGGCAGGCGTACATCATCGACTCATTCATGGTGGTGGTATTCGGCGGTGTTGGCAACCTATGGGGCACGCTAGTCGCAGGCTTAAGCCTTGGTCTGTTCAATAAAATTTTAGAACCATGGGCTGGTGCGGTTCTCGCTAAGATTCTGGTACTGGTTTTCATCATTCTATTTATTCAAAAACGCCCACGCGGACTCTTCCCGCAACGTGGTCGTGCGGCTGAAGGTTAAGGACAACATCATGCAGTCAAAATCATTTGTACTTTCGGCGATGCGTGGTGACAAAGGTGGCCAACTGACCATCCTTGCCATTCTTGCGGCCGTCATTCTTATCCCACTGGCTAACACCATGTTACCAAGTGGGCACCCGCTCCATGTCGAGACTTTCACTATCTCACTGATGGGCAAATACTTGAGCTACGCAATGTTGGCGTTGGCGCTCGATCTAGTGTGGGGCTATCTCGGAATCTTGAGTCTTGGTCACGGTGCTTTCTTTGCGCTTGGTGGTTATGCGATGGGCATGTACTTGATGCGTCAGATTGGTGACCGTGGGGTTTATGGTGATCCAGTCTTACCAGATTTCATGGTGTTCCTTGATTGGTCTGCGCTGCCGTGGTTTTGGCAGGGCTTTGATCAGTTCTGGTTCGCCTGCTTGATGGTGGTGTTGGTGCCGGGCGCGTTGGCTTACTTGTTTGGTTATCTGGCTTTTCGCTCTCGCGTGTCAGGGGTTTACCTTTCTATCATGACTCAGGCGTTAACTTACGCATTGATGCTGGCATTTTTCCGCAACGAGATGGGCTTTGGTGGTAACAACGGGCTGACGGATTTCAAAGACATCATCGGCCTGAGCTTACAGAGTGATGCGGTCAAGATAGGTCTGTTTGTCGCGACTGGTATTGCGCTTATTCTCAGCTACATAGCTTGTCGCATGGTGGTGACCAGTCGATTAGGTAGTGTGGCACTGGCGATTCGTGATACAGAGTCACGCACTCGCTTTATGGGCTATGACGTCGATGGCATCAAGCTGTGGGTCTTCGTTCTTTCTGCGGTTATCGCCGGTATTGCCGGGGCTTTATATGTCCCTCAAGTGGGTATTATCAATCCGGGAGAATTTGCTCCTCTTAACTCGATTGAGATTGTGGTTTGGGTAGCCTTAGGCGGTCGTGCCACTCTGTTTGGTGCCATTGTCGGTGCATTGATCATCAACTACGCCAAGAGTTGGTTTACGGTTGAGTTCCCGGAGGTGTGGCTGTTTGCTCTGGGTGGACTATTCGTACTCTCAACCATGTACTTCCCACAAGGTGTGATTGGCTTTGTCAGTGAAAAGTGGCAGCAGCTGCGCAAGGCATCAAATGGGAAAAACCAAGATAAAGGTAAGGATGATCAGCACAAGGCCAAGGAGGTGATCGCATGACCACATTTAATAGCGTAAAGGAATCGGTTCAGGCGTTCACTCGTCGAGACGAAGTCTTTGATTACCTCAAACCCGATATTCATCCTGCCATCGATACTCGACATAACGTGCTGTTGTATGTCGAAGGCGTCAACAAAAGCTTCGATGGTTTCCAAGCGATAAACGACCTCAACCTCTACATCAAAGAGGGAGAGCTACGCTGTATCATAGGTCCTAATGGCGCAGGTAAAACCACCATGATGGACATTATCACAGGTAAAACTAAGCCAGACACCGGCGAGGTGTGGTTGGGTTCGAACATCAACTTATTGAAGATGAACGAAGCCGAAATCGCCAATGCAGGCGTTGGGCGTAAATTCCAAAAACCGACCGTGATTGAGTGTTTAACTGTGTGGCAGAACCTTGAATTAGCCATGGCCGGTGACCGCTCAGTGTGGGCGACGTTCACCGCTGTGATGTCTGGTGAACAGAAAGACAAATTGACCTCGGTACTTGAGCTGATTCATTTAAAAGACGAAGCGGCGAATTTGGCAGGTAACCTGTCTCACGGACAAAAGCAGTGGTTAGAGATCGGCATGCTATTGATGCAAAACCCTAAGCTGTTGCTGGTGGATGAACCCGTGGCAGGTATGACTCACCAAGAAATGGATCGCACCTCTGAGTTACTTAACTCACTGGCAGGTAAGCACTCGGTTGTGGTCGTTGAACACGATATGGATTTCGTTCGTTCTATCGCCAGCCATGTCACCGTGCTTCATCAAGGTCATGTGTTGGCTGAAGGCACCATGGATCAAGTGCAGGCTCACCCTGAAGTTAAACAAGTTTATCTCGGAGAATAGGATGCTAGAGGTTAAATCAGTTAATCAATATTACGGTGAGAGCCACACGCTGTGGGATTTGGATATGCAGATCCCAGAAGGTAAATGCACGGTGCTAATGGGGCGAAATGGTGTCGGTAAAACCACCTTACTGCAATGCATTATGGGGTTGGTGAAGGTTGAAAGCGGTGACATCTCCTTATCGGGTGAGTCACTTTTGAAAACCGATGCCGAGGACCGTCCACTCCAAGGGATCGGCTATGTACCGCAAGGTCGCCAGATCTTCCCAATGCTCACTGTTCAAGAAAATCTAGAGGTCGGTTTACCGATTCGTAAAAAGGGTGACCGCAAGATCCCTGAATTCATCTTCGATATTTTCCCAGTGTTAAAAGAGATGCTACATCGTCGCGGTGGTGATTTATCGGGTGGCCAGCAGCAACAGCTAGCGATTGGGCGTGCGCTGGTGGTTAATCCAAAGCTATTGATCTTGGATGAGCCGACGGAGGGTATTCAACCCAATATTGTGCAAGAGATTGGCGACATCATTCGCATGCTCAACGAGAAAATGGGGCTCACGGTTCTGTTGGTTGAACAGAAGCTGCCGTTTGCAAGAAAGGTCGGTGACCGTTTTTGCATTATCGACCGTGGACGCCAAGTGGCAGAAGGTGAAATGACAGGGCTCGATGAGTCCTTGATAAAGGAGTACCTAACCGTATGAATTCTCTCTTTTCTCCGAATGAAGTAAGCAAGGCTTCTTTAGTAGAAGCTTTATCTTTGAATGAGACCATCGAACAAGATATTCGTGATGGTTGGCAAGCGAGTTTAAACCTCACCTTTGTCGATCGAGGTGATAAAACCGTATTAAAGAATCGTCAGCAGTCTGGTCCGCTTGCGGTGCAACGCCCCCTGTATCCTGATGGGGAAACGTGTTACACCTACTTACTCCATCCCCCCGGCGGAGTGGTAGGTGGTGACACTCTCAATATTAACGTGAATCTTGAGCACGGTGCTCACGCGTTGATTACCACACCCGGTGCGACCAAGTTTTATCGCTCAAACAACAAGTACGCCAAGCAGAAGCAGACCCTACGAGTGAAGAAAGATGCACGCTTGGAATGGATGCCGCAAGAGAACATCTTTTTCCCCAATGCACACGTTCGTTTAGATACTGAAATTCGCCTAGAAAAGGGTGCACAGTTTTGGGGTTGGGAGATGCACTGTTTTGGACGCCCTGCACAGAATGAGGGATTCGAGCATGGTCATCTCGTTGGGAAAACAGAAATCTATCTTGATAATCAAAGGCTTCTGACTGAAGGCTTTAATTTCCATGGTGGCGATAAGTTAATGATAAATATGGGGTTACTTGATTATTCAATGATGGGAACCTTTTATATCACCTCAAATGAGAAGCAAGATCTAGAGTTGGTACAGAGCTTGCTCATATCTATTACACAGCAAGCTTCACAGCAATCAGTTACATCAAAAACGTCGAGTGAACCCACATTAATATTGGGTGCTACTCAGATAGAAGGATTGATTGTGGTGCGAGCCTTGGGTAATTGGAGTGAAGATATCCTCCAAGCCTTTGGTCAGATTTGGCAAGCAACTCGCTCTCATTTATGTGGTACGACTCCTGATTTACCAAGGATTTGGGCGACTTAGCGATTAGCCCTTTTTGTACCTAGGGTGACTTCCGACCCTAGGTACATTTTTTCAAGCTTGCTGTGATTGAATCCCACTTACTGCTCATGCGTTTTTGAGCAATAAGAAAACAACACTAACAGCGGGCGGCTAAATGGAATTAACACCAAGAGAAAAAGATAAGCTACTTATCTTCTGCGCAGGAATGCTGGCACAGCAGCGCAAACAAAAAGGCTTAAAGCTCAACTACCCAGAATCTATCGCACTGATCAGCAGTGCCATTCTCGAAGGTGCCCGCGAGGGTAAAACCGTTTCAGAATTAATGGATTTTGGACGCACACTTCTTACTGTCGATGACGTTATGGAGGGGATCCCTTCCATGATCCCTGATGTACAAGTCGAAGCCACTTTTCCTGATGGCACCAAGCTGGTGACCGTTCATGAACCTATCGTGTAGGGAGAAGTAATATGGCTGGTTCCACAAAACAATACTCAGGATTCGTTCCCGGAAAAGTAGAAACCGCACCGGGTGACATCACTCTCAATGAAGGCCGAGACACAACGTCCGTTAAGGTGCAAAACATTGGCGATCGTCCTGTCCAAATTGGCTCTCATTACCACTTCTATGAAGCAAACCCTTCGCTGATCTTTAACCGAGAAGTCACTAAAGGCTTTCGACTCAATATTCCTGCGGGTACTGCAACCCGCTTTGAGCCGGGTCAGTCGCGTAGCGTCGAGTTAGTGCGTTACGCCGGTAAGTTAGAGATCTATGGCTTCCAAGGAAAGGTGATGGGCAAGCTCTAAGCGCTCCCACGGAATAATGAAAATAACAAAGGATTGAACATGGCGACGATATCCAGACAGGCTTATGCCGAAATGTTTGGGCCAACAGTCGGTGACCGAGTGCGTCTTGCTGACACTGATTTATGGCTAGAAGTTGAAAAAGATTACACCGTATACGGCGACGAAGTGAAATTCGGCGGCGGCAAAGTTATCCGTGATGGACAAGGGCAAAGCCAACGTCCAAGTGCCGAAACTCCAGATTTGGTGATCACTAACGCGATTGTGTTGGATTACTGGGGCATCGTAAAAGCCGATGTCGCAGTCAAAGATGGTCGAGTTCAGGCATTGGGCAAAGCGGGCAACCCAGATGTTCAACCGGGCGTTGATATTGTGATTGGCCCGGGCACGGAAATTTTAGCAGGCGAAGGTTCGATTCTCACTGCGGGTGGCATCGACTCTCACATCCACTTTATCTGTCCGCAACAGATTGAAGAAGCTTTGGCGTCGGGTGTGACGACCATGATAGGCGGTGGCACGGGGCCAAACACAGGGACTAACGCGACGACATGTACACCGGGTCCGTGGAACATGCACCGCATGCTAGAGTCACTCGATCAATTCCCGATGAACTTTGGCTTGTTAGGCAAAGGCAATGCCAGTCAGCCAGAGGCTCTACGCGAACAAGTAGCTGCAGGCGCAGTGGGTTTGAAGTTGCACGAAGATTGGGGAACCACACCCGCTTCCATCGATACTTGTTTAAGTGTTGCTGACGAGATGGACGTACAAGTTGCGATTCATACCGATACCTTGAATGAGTCTGGTTTTGTTGAATCGACACTTGGCGCAATTGGCGACCGCGTGATTCATACCTACCATACTGAAGGTGCGGGCGGTGGTCATGCTCCCGACATTATCCGTGCGGCAGGTGAACCCAACGTTCTGCCTTCTTCGACTAACCCAACACGACCTTACACGGTCAATACGGTCGATGAGCATTTAGACATGTTGATGGTGTGTCATCACCTTTCACCATCAATTGCAGAAGATGTCGCGTTTGCTGAATCTCGTATCCGCCGTGAAACCATTGCCGCAGAAGACATTCTTCATGATTTAGGTGCGTTCTCGATGATCGCCTCGGATTCTCAAGCTATGGGACGAGTAGGCGAGGTAGTAACACGTACTTGGCAAACCGCGCACAAGATGAAAGTACAGCGTGGTAGCCTAAAAGAAGATTCAGACTACAGCGATAACTTCCGTTTAAGACGTTATGTCGCTAAGTACACCATCAACCCAGCGATCACTCATGGTATGTCTCATGAAATCGGTTCGATCGAAGCCGGGAAATTAGCTGACCTAGTTCTATGGAAGCCAGCCTTCTTTGGCGTGAAACCAAGCGTGATTTTGAAAGGCGGCATGATCGCCATGGCGCCGATGGGTGACCCAAATGCTTCAATCCCAACACCTCAGCCAGTCCACTACCGCTCTATGTTTGGTAGCTACGGCAAGGCGTGTCAGAACACATCAATGTTGTTTGTCTCTAAAGAAGCCAAGGCGCAGAACATCGACAAGCAATTGGGTCTGCAGAGCTTGATCGGTGTTGTGAACAACTGCCGAAATATCAGCAAAGCCGACATGAAGCTCAATGATTGGATGCCGAAGATTGAAGTGGATTCTCAGACGTACCAAGTACGCGCCGATGGTGAATTACTAACGTGTGAGCCTGCTGAAGAGCTGCCAATGGCACAGCGGTACTTTCTATTCTAAGCCTTTGACTAAAGAATCTTATTTTAGTGACCCTATTTTGAACGTTATAAATCTCACAAGGAGATTGAGGTAATAGCATGATTGAACTGACTCAACTGAATACTCAAATACAAAATGCACCGGACGGCTATTTGAGCCTGCCGATCGATAGTCGCATCAAAAGCCGCCTTAAGGTGATGCTAGATGACGGGCGCAATGCAGGGCTGTTTCTACCACGAGGTCATATCTTGCGTGGCGGCGAACAACTCTCAAGTGAATGTGGTTTAGTCGTAGAAGTGAAAGCGGCACCGGAAACTGTTTCGACTGTTTATTGTGAAGACCCACACTTGCTAACGCGAGTGGCGTATCACCTTGGTAACCGTCATGTTCCGCTGCAAGTGGAAGCGGGTTGGGTTCGTTATCAACACGACCATGTTTTAGATGAAATGGTTGAAGGCTTAGGCGCGAAAGTGACCACTGAGAAACAACCGTTTGAACCAGAAGGCGGTGCTTATGGCGGTCGCTCTGGTGGACATCATCACCATCATTAATCGAGTCATTGATGACTCACTAAACGATTTATATAACAACGATATTAATAACAATAATACCAATCACAGTAAGTAAGTGATCAACAATAGCGCAGAAAAAAGGCTTGAGAACAAGGCATAATTTTTCGATAAGTAGTTATTCTACAATCAAAAATTATAACGCAGTTATCGAGCATTTTAGCAAGCTAGGGTGAGCAATTATTTACTACGATTGGTATAAAGCAAGGAACTCGCGATGAACTTTAAAACAGCTGTAGGCTTATGCACTTTCACAATAGCTTCTCTAACAACATCAACGATGGCTTTCGCTCACCCAGGACATGGGGCGCATTCGGTTCATGAGTCTCACTCGTTTATGTCTGGCTTAACTCACCCTGTGACTGGCATGGATCATCTGATCATGCTGATCGCTTTCGGTTTATTAATTGGCGCATTGTCATTTTCCACCAAGACAAAAGCAGCTCTGATTGGCGGTGGATTGGTGTCTTTAGTGGTAGGGCTTATCGCAGGCCAAGCCCTAGGTTTCTCTGTGATTGTTGAGCCTGCCATTATCGCTTCTCTGTTTGTCGTCAGCTTATGTTTATGGCATGTATTCTCACCATCAACCAAGCGTGTAAACAGCGTATTAGTTGCTTCGATTGCTATGTTGTTTTTCCATGGTTACGCACACGGCGTTGAAGCCGCGAGCAACCTGACTCAGTTCGCAACAGGCATGAGTATCAGTGCTTTGGCTCTGATGGTTATCGGTACTTTTGTTGGTCGCGCGGTTTACTCTAAATGGTTGTCAGTCGGCGTGGCTTCAGCAAGCGCACTATTGCTGTTAGGCGCGTAGGCTCTCGAACTTATTTGATTCTGGAAGACTGAGGGCACGATTATGACCACAACAGAAAATGTAGCCGTCTATCGTCTGTTTCAATTGATCAGTCCATCGTTGCCGATTGGTGGGTTCACTTATTCGCAAGGCTTAGAGTTAGCGGTTGAAGCGGGGTGGGTGACCGATCGCAACAGCATGGAACAGTGGCTTAATACCATCGTCAGTTCCAGTGTCGCAACTTTGGAATTACCTATCTTAGAGCGTCTTTATCACGCGCTAGAAAAGGGTGAAATCGATGAGATTGAGCATTGGTGTAACTACTTATACTCAAGCCGTGAAACCAGTGAATTGCGAGCGGAAGAAAAGCAGCGTGGGCATGCATTGAACACCTTGTTGAAGCGCTTGGATATCGATATTTCGCTGGTGGATTCTGTTGATAGTCATCCAAACCAATTGTTGGGCATGTGTATGGCGGCCCAGCATTGGGGTATTGATTTAGAAAGTCTCAAGCAGGGTTACTTATGGAGTTGGCTTGAAAATATCGTTACTGCAGGCGTAAAGCTGGTGCCTTTAGGCCAAACCGATGGGCAATTGGCATTGATTAATATCACTAACACCTTTCCCGAGGTGATTGAGAAAGCACGCACGATAGAGGATTGGATGATAGGTAGCTTTTCGCCTTCGATGGCATTAGCGAGTTCACTGCACGAAACACAATATACACGACTATTTCGTTCGTAGCGGTCAGCGCGAACGAGTTAGCAAGAAAAGAATATAAGGAAGTAGATAATGGAAAGTTATAAGCAACCCCTTCGAATTGGTATTGGTGGTCCGGTTGGATCTGGTAAAACAGCGCTATTAGAAGTGCTTTGTAAAGCGATTCGCGACAAGCTCAATATCGCAGTGGTAACCAACGACATCTACACTCAAGAAGATGCCAAGATACTTACGCGAGCAGAGGCTCTAGAACCAGATCGTATTATTGGTGTTGAAACGGGTGGCTGTCCGCACACGGCGATCCGTGAAGATGCGTCGATGAACTTAGCTGCGGTAGAAGAGCTTGCCAAGCTGCATAAGAACCTCGATGTGGTATTCGTCGAAAGTGGCGGTGATAACTTGAGTGCGACGTTCAGCCCTGAATTAGCCGATCTTACCATCTACGTGATTGATGTAGCGGAAGGGGAGAAGATCCCACGTAAAGGCGGACCGGGTATTACGCGTTCTGATCTGCTGGTTATCAATAAGATCGATTTAGCACCATATGTGGGTGCGTCACTTGAGGTGATGGAGCAAGACACACAACGCATGCGTCCAACCAAGCCATACGTGTTCACCAACCTCAAAGAGAGCCAAGGGCTAGACTTCATCATCAACTTTATTGTGACTGAAGGGATGCTAACCATGAAGGAGCCTTCTACTACTGAGTAGGGTTGGAATAGGTTAGTTTTTTGAAAGCGTTAGATACTAAAAAGCCCTGTCGATTATCGATAGGGCTTTCTGGTTTGAAACGTTAGGTCGAACTTAAAGCTCGCTCTTAGTCACTCTTGTGGTCACTTGCGACTCAATCACACCGTCTTCAACTTGAGTGGTGATCACTTCACCGACTTCGACATCGTTAATCGATGATACCGTCTTGCTCGATTCTGAATGAGTAATGCTGTAGCCACGCTTTAGGGTTGCCAGTGGACTAACGGTCTCTAACTTCTCTGCAGCCATAGCGAGCTGGTGGCGAGTGGTTAGTAATGTCTTGTCCATTGCATCCAATAGCTTTTGCTCTGAACGTTGCAGATGCAGTTTCTGTTCGCCAAGGCGTTTCACTGGCGAGTTCAATTGAAGCTGGTGCTGTTTACGTTCAACACGCTGTGCATGCTGTTTTAGGTATTGAGTCATACCACGACGCAAACGCATATCTAGGTCATCAAGCTGCTGACTCTGCTTTTGAAGTTGGTAGCTAGGGTGTTGCTTCTCTAAGCGGTATTTCAACGTTTGAGTTGATTGCGCCTGTTTGATTAACACATGACGAATCGCACTGACTAAGCGAGCACGTTTAGACGCGAAAGCTTGTTCTTTATGACTGTTATCACGGCTAACCAATTCTGCGGCAGCTGATGGCGTTGGGGCACGCATATCGGCAACGAAATCAGCGATAGTGACATCCACTTCGTGGCCAACGGCGCTGATAATCGGGATTTGGCTTGCTGCGATTGTGCGAGCTACGATCTCGTTATTGAAGCACCATAGGTCTTCCAGTGAGCCGCCACCACGGCCGACGATTAACACATCACATTCATTGCGTTCGTTAGCGCGTCCAATCGCTTGGGCAATCTGAATCGCCGCCTCTTCGCCTTGAACCATGGTCGGGTAAACCACAACCGGTAGCGAAGGATCGCGCCTTTTTAGTACATCAAGAATATCAAACAGCGCTGCACCGGTTTTAGATGTGATAACGCCAACACGTTTTGGGTGTTCAGGAAGAGCTTGCTTACTTGATTGAGCAAACAGTCCTTCTGCGGCAAGGTTCATCTTCAGCTTTTCAAATTCTTGCTGAAGTTTACCGTCACCCTCTGGCTGCATGCTTTCGATGATCAGTTGGTAGTCACCGCGTGGCTCGTAAAGAGATAGGCGAGCTTTGACTAAAACTTGATTGCCGTTCTGAGGCTTAAAGGTGACACGGCGGTTATTGCCACGAAACATGGCGCATTTAACTTGAGCGCGAGAGTCTTTTAGCGTGAGGTACCAGTGACCAGAGACAGGTGCAGAGAAGTTTGAGATTTCACCAACGAGCCAGACTATTCCCATTTCGTTTTCTAATAGGAGACGAACCTCTGAGTTGAGGCGAGAAACAGTAAAGATGTTTGGATTAGTCATAGAAGCACTATCTTTCCTTGAAGGAAGGTCTTTCTTGGAATCTCACAGGGCGTGAGTATGGAAGATAGCGGCAATATAATACATAGCAAGGGGGTAAATGCAAATTAAAAATACAAAAATGTGTAGCCAAGCGATTTCGCCGTGCGTATAATCCGTCTGCAATATCAAATCCAAATCACTTTATTATGCGAAACGATAAAGTTGGGTTTACTCCTTTTAACACCTTTGTTGTGAGATATTGCAAATGCTACGAATCGCAAAAGAAGCTTTAACTTTTGATGACGTTTTACTCGTCCCAGCACACTCAACCGTTCTTCCGAACACAGCTGATCTTCGCACTCAGTTAACGAAAAACATTTCTTTAAACATCCCAATGATCTCTGCATCGATGGATACTGTTACGGAAGCACGCCTAGCAATTGCCCTTGCGCAAGAAGGTGGTATTGGCTTTATTCATAAGAATATGTCAATCGAGCAGCAAGCTGAAATGGTTCGCCAGGTTAAAATTTACGAAGCTGGTGTGGTTTCTCACCCAGTAACTGTAAGCCCTGACGCGACAATCGCTGATGTTGTAGCCCTTACTCAAAAACACGGCTTCGCCGGTTTCCCTGTTGTTACTGAAACAAACGAACTTGTTGGTATTATTACTGGCCGTGACGTTCGCTTTGTGACTGACCTTTCTAAGAAAGTTGACGTAGTAATGACGCCTAAAGCTCGCCTTGCTTCTGTTAAAGAAGGTGCAACTCGTGAAGAAGTTCAAGAGAAAATGCACGAAGCGCGTGTTGAAAAAGTTCTTGTTGTAAATGATGACTTCCAACTAACTGGAATGATCACTGCAAAAGATTTCCACAAAGCAGAACGTAAACCAAACGCTTGTAAAGATGAGCGCGGCAGCCTACGTGTAGGTGCAGCTGTTGGTGCTGGTGCTGGTAACGAAGAGCGCGTAGCTGCTCTAGTTGAAGCTGGTGTAGACGTTCTACTTATCGACTCTTCACACGGTCACTCTGAAGGCGTACTTAACCGTATCCGCGACACACGTGCTGCATACCCTGATCTACAAATCATCGGTGGTAACGTAGCAACTGGCGCTGGCGCTCGTGCTCTTATCGAAGCGGGTGTTAGTGCGGTTAAAGTAGGTATCGGCCCGGGTTCAATCTGTACGACTCGCATCGTTACTGGTGTTGGTGTTCCTCAAGTAACAGCAATCGCAGATGCAGCTGAAGTAGCAAACGAATACGGTATTCCAGTAATCGCAGATGGCGGCATTCGCTTCTCTGGCGATATCTGTAAAGCTATCGTTGCTGGCGCATCTTGTGTGATGGTTGGTTCAATGTTCGCGGGTACTGAAGAAGCACCGGGTGAAGTTATCCTTTACAACGGTCGTTCTTACAAGTCTTACCGTGGTATGGGTTCTCTTGGCGCTATGTCTCAAGGTTCTTCTGACCGTTACTTCCAATCTGACAATGCTGCAGACAAGCTTGTTCCAGAAGGTATTGAAGGTCGTATCGCATACAAAGGTCGTCTAAAAGAGATCGTTCACCAACAGATGGGCGGCTTACGCTCAAGCATGGGCCTAACGGGTTCTGCAACTGTTGAAGACATGCGTACTAAAGCTGAGTTTGTTCGTATCTCTGGTGCGGGCATGAAAGAATCTCACGTACACGATGTTCAAATCACGAAAGAAGCACCTAACTACCGTTTAGGTTAATAATACGTCCGAACGTTTGAATAATGTGCTGATTTAGTCGGCACATTAATATACCAATCGTAGTAAATAACTGGTCATCCTAGCTTGTTAAAAACCTCGATAACTTCGTTAGAATTTTTGATTGTAGAATAACTACTTATCAGAAAATCCTGCCTCGTTCTCAGGCTTTTTTCCTACGCTATTCCTGAACACTTACTTACTGTGATTGGTATTATATCTACCGCCTGTTTTGTTAAAAGTCCGATTTTCTCAAAACACGTGGTTAAAGATATCTAACGAAAACGTTTGCTTTATTTCTTGAAGAGTTAATCAGAGGTGAGTAAACTCGCCTCCGTTTTATCACATAGCCAATAAGACTGCTTACAATGACTAAAAATATTCATGACCAACGTATTCTAATTCTGGACTTCGGTTCTCAATACACACAGCTAGTAGCTCGTCGTATTCGTGAGATCGGTGTTTACTGTGAACTTTGGAGCTGGGACGTAGAAGAAGCGGATATTCGTGAATTCAATCCAGACGGCATCATCCTATCTGGTGGCCCTGAAAGTGTAACGGAAGAGAATTCTCCACGTGCACCTCAGTACGTATTTGATTCAGGTGTTCCTGTCTTCGGTATCTGCTACGGCATGCAAACTATGGCTGAGCAACTTGGCGGTAAAGTAGCAACGTCTACTGAGCGCGAGTTCGGCTACGCAGCGGTACAAGTAACGGGCGAATCTGCACTTTTCGCTGACCTTGAGTCTACTCAAGATGTTTGGATGAGCCACGGCGACAAAGTAGTTGAGATTCCAGCTGATTTCACAAAGATCGCTGAAACAGACACTTGCCCATACGCTGCAATGGCAAACGAAGAGAAGAAGTACTTCGGTGTTCAATTCCACCCAGAAGTAACACACACTAAAAACGGCCTGAAAATGCTTGAGAACTTCGTTCTTAACGTATGTGGTTGTGAAGGTCTGTGGACTTCAGCTTCAATCATTGAAGATGCAGTTGCACGTATTAAAGAACAAGTAGGTGACGACGAAGTTATCCTTGGTCTTTCTGGTGGTGTTGATTCATCTGTAGTTGCGATGCTTGCTCACCGCGCTATCGGCGACAAACTAACATGTGTATTTGTTGATAACGGCCTTCTTCGTCTAAACGAAGGCGAGCAGGTTATGGACATGTTTGGTGACCAGTTCGGCCTAAACATCATCAAAGTCGATGCAGAAGATCGTTTCCTTAAAGCTCTGGAAGGCGAAGCTGAACCAGAAGCTAAGCGTAAAATCATCGGTCACGTATTCGTAGATATCTTCGATGAAGAGTCTAAGAAACTATCTAATGCTAAATGGCTTGCTCAGGGTACTATCTACCCAGACGTAATCGAGTCTGCAGCATCTAAGACAGGTAAAGCACACGTAATCAAATCTCACCACAACGTTGGTGGCCTTCCTGATGATATGGAAATGGGTCTTGTTGAACCTCTACGTGAGCTGTTTAAAGATGAAGTACGTAAGATCGGCCTTGAGCTTGGTCTTCCATACAACATGCTTTACCGCCACCCATTCCCGGGTCCTGGTCTAGGTGTTCGTGTTCTTGGCGAAATCAAGAAA
This sequence comes from Vibrio sp. 10N.286.51.B11, assembly GCF_041469245.1. Lineage (NCBI taxonomy): Bacteria > Pseudomonadati > Pseudomonadota > Gammaproteobacteria > Vibrionales > Vibrionaceae > Vibrio > Vibrio sp. 10N.286.51.B11. The sequence continues at coordinate 65,353 of NZ_JBFRKI010000002.1, forward strand.
GAGTACTGTGATCTACTGCGTCGCGCAGATGCTATTTTCATTGAAGAGCTTCACGCTGCTGACCTTTACCACAAAGTATCTCAAGCATTCACGGTATTCCTACCAGTACGTTCAGTTGGCGTAATGGGCGATGGCCGTAAGTACGATTGGGTTGTATCTCTACGTGCCGTAGAAACTATCGACTTCATGACTGCTCACTGGGCACACCTACCATACGACTTCCTAGGTAAGGTTTCTAACCGTATTATCAACGAAGTTAACGGCATTTCACGTGTTGTTTACGATATTTCTGGTAAGCCACCAGCAACTATCGAGTGGGAATAATCTCTTAGAGATTTAACCAGCTTTGATTAAGATCTTAAGCCTCGAACTCAGTTCGGGGCTTTTTTCTTTTCGATTGATTATATTGATTCATTACATTAAAGGCTTATGAGCAATACCTCGAAATCAAATGAACAATAACTAGAAACCAAATGAGTTGGAAACTAGATATCAGCTCAAGAAACCATGAGACGCTTTGTTGTGCTGAGCCATGTATCAAAAAGATCACTCGCACTTTTTATAAATTCACACAGCTACAGCTAGGCCATTCCATATGTGAAGCATACTCTTTGATGGACTTATTAAGGACAGATAAGAGAATCCATCATGTTAAAAATCAAATATTTGGCGACAGTACTGGGCTGCACATTAGCAGCGCAAAGTCATGCGTCTTTGAACATTCAACCTGATCCGCAAAACCCGAATGGTTACCTTGTTGAAAAGTCGGCTCTACAAGCTGCTGAACAAGCGAAAACATCCGATCCTATGTATGCGATCTGGTCACAGGCCCTTCAAACTCGCCCGAATACAATCGTTGAAGCGATTGAACCCGGTTCCCCCTCGAATCCTGAAAACATAAAGCGTGTAGAGCGCGTGTTCCCTCAATCTGAATGGGACTTCCTCACTCAGATGGCAGCGCCAGAATACACCTACACTCGCTTCTTACGTGCGATCGGTAAATTCCCAGCGTTCTGTGGAGAGTACACCGATGGCCGTGATTCTGATGCTATCTGTAAAAAATCCATCATCACGGCCTTTGCTCACTTTTCACAAGAGACGGGTGGGCATATCGCGATAGACAACACCTCTGATAATCCATTAGCTCTAGAAGAGTGGCAGCAAGCGCTGGTGCATGTTCGCGAAATGGGTTGGTCTGAAGGCCAAGAAGGTTACACCACAGGTTGTGGTCAGAACGATTGGCAGAATGCCCGTTGGCCATGTGCTGCGGGACAGGGCTACTTCGGACGTGGTGCTAAACAGCTTTCTTACCATTTTAATTATGGCGCGTTCTCTGAAGTGATGTTTGATGGTGACGCGACGGTGCTTCTCAACAATCCGGGCTTAGTGGCGGATTCTTGGTTGAACTTAGCTTCTGCTATTTGGTTTTTCCTTACCCCTCAAGCACCTAAACCAGCTATGCTGCATGTCATCGACCGCACTTGGACGCCATCTCAACGCGAATTGGATGCGGGTATTGGTTATGGCTTTGGTACCACAATCAACGTGATCAATGGTGGTATTGAATGTGGCGAGCAGAACAAAGACAAAGGCCAACCCGTTAACCGTATTCGTTATTGGGAAGGGTTAGCAGCGCACTATGAAATTCCGGTAGAAGCGGATGAAGCCAATACTTGTTGGCAGCAAACGCCTTACGGAAGCTTAAACCTCAACGGAGCAACGGATGTGTTGTACACCAACTGGGATGGTAACTGGAAATACTACGCAGACCGCCCAGAAGGTTACTCGTTTGAGTGTGAGCTTGTTGGTTTCCAAACGGCTTATTCCGCACTGGTGGCTGGTGATTACGAGAAGTGTGTGACCAACTTCTATGGTTCTCATGCGAGTTGGCCTGAAGTGAAAGTTGTCGATAAGCTGGATCCGGTAGATCCTGGTACTGATCCGGGTGGTAATGGTTGGAGTGCAACCAAGGTTTACAACGCGGGTGACCAAGTGACGCATAACGGCGCAACCTATGAAGCGAAATGGTGGACACAAGGGGATGACCCTGCCAATGGTGGCCCTTGGAAACTAGTAGCGGGCGAGCCAACACCACCGGTAGTGACAGATCCATCGCCTGTTGATCCTGCTCCGGTAGACCCAACACCAGTTGAACCGCCAGTTACCGAGTCACCTGTCGTTGTTGACCCATCGGTATTTACTGCGTGGCAAGCGGGTGTCAGCCAAGTGAGTAATGGCGACAAGGTGACACATAACGGTAAATGCTTCGTGGCTAAAAACGGCCCGGGCGTATGGGAAAGCCCAGTTCAATCGAATTGGTTCTGGGATGAAATCAGCTGTAATTGATAGTCTGAATACTGAAGAGGTGGCCTAAGTTACGAGCTCAGTAGTACGACCATAGCGATATAAATAATCAAAAGCCGAAAGTTTCTACTTTCGGCTTTTTTCCGTTTCGAACTTGGCTATTTAAGCAGGGTGATTGGTCTATTTGGCTATGTTGAAGCGCATTTAAAGACTAATTATCCAGTTAGAGGATAAAGTTCTGTACAAATGATGCTTGTGAATTTATATTCAAATTTAATTTATATTTATTCTCTTATTTTAGGGTTAAGGTGTACCTATGGAACAGACAGATATCACGTCACTCATCCCCATTGTGATTACTTTGGTGTTGTCATTGGCGACAAGGAATGTGGTGATAGGCCTTTTTGCTGGTGTGCTGAGTGGTGTTGCAATGCTGACTGGCATGTTTAGCGAACTTAACCCGCTTGATACGTTTGGTACCATGGTGAAAGGTTACCTAGTCCCTCAACTTACCGACAGCTATAACGCTGGTGTGATCATGCTGTTGGTATTCATCGGTGGCTTTGTCGCATTGATGGAAAAGTCCGGTGGTGGCGTCGCGTTTGCAAAGCGAGTGACTCAGTGGGTAAGCAATAAATGCCAAGCTCAATTGTCAGCATGGTTGGGTGGAATCGTTATATTTTTCTCAGACTTAGGCACCCCTTTAATTGTTGGCCCTGTTTTTCGTCCCCTTTTCGATAAACTGAAACTTTCTAGACAGAAGCTAGCATTCATCATTGATTCAACCTCGTCGCCCGTTGCTATTCTTATCCCTTTCATAGGATGGGGTGTTTACATCATGAGCCTTATTCAGAAAGAGTTCACGGCGTTGAATGTCAACATGTCCGATTGGGATGCCTTCATCGGTGCGATTCCTTTTCAGTTCTACGCATTTCTTGCGATTTTCATCGTTCCGCTTGTGTCCGTTAAAGGTTTAGACTTTGGGCCAATGGCAAAAGCCGAGCGTGATTGCCAGGCGGGAATTAACTCTGGCGTGAATAACGAATCACTAAATCCGTTCTCGCATAAAAATGCAAAGGCATCTTTTGTCTGGGCACCATTGTTAGTGATGCTGGTGGTGTTGTGTGCCATGCTGGTACCACAAGGTTTCCCATTCCAAAAGGTCGCAGGTTCATCGTTCAGAGCTGCTTTATCATCGGCTTACTTCTTTGCGGCGATTACCTTAATCTCGCTAATGGCTTACTACGGTGTAAGAAAGCTTTCAGATGGTGTTTCTGTGTACTTAAAAGGTATGGGAAACATGATGCCAGTCGCGATCATCTTGGTACTGGCTTGGGCATTAAGTACCGTTGGTAAAGAGTTGGGTGCAGCGGCTTATATTGCTGAGCAAGCGCAGAGCGGTTTCCCTTACTGGTTAGTTCCTGCTGTAGCCTTTTTACTGTCGGCTATTATCTCATTCGCAACGGGCTCATCGTGGGGAACCTTCGCGATAATGATGCCATTGGTTATTCCAACTGCGATTGCGATAGATGCTCCACTACTCGTCGCAATTGGTGCTGTGTTGTCTGGTGGCTTGTTTGGTGATCACTGCTCACCGATCTCTGAAACCACGATTCTTTCTTCAACTGGGGCAGGGTGTGATCAGTTTGAACACTTTAAGACGCAGCTACCTTATGCGTTGATGAACGGCTCTATCGCTTTGGTTAGTTTTGTAGTGGCAGGCTTTACGGGAAGTGCATTGGTTGTGTTAGGCGCTCTTGTTGCTCAGTTGATTGTCGTGACGTTGTTAGCCAAGCGCGATGCGAGTAAAAACGCTTCTTCAGACGTTCAATCTCAAGTGTCTGAGTCTAAAGCTCAACAAGCATAATTTAAGATAACGGGTGAGTGAGTAGATACGGGATGCGAGTAAACGAGTAACGAAAAGCTCGCTCTCTTGTTCTTCATTTCACTTACTCGCATCTAAGCAAACTTCCGTCATTCCCTACAGTGAGGAACGAACGTGATAGGGAATCTCTTTAGTGCGCCAAACGTGCTTATATCGAAGAGGAGATTCCAGATATCTCGTCCCTCGATTCTGGAATGACGCTTCAATCGAGACCTGCTCCTCTTGTCCCGCTTACTCGAATCTAAAGACTCTTTTCGTATCTCGCATCTCGTTACTCGCATCTTTTTCATAGCGCGACAGGGAATTTGTTCATTTATAGGTTCTATGAATTAATTAGCGTTGTTATGAAACTAATTTTCCATAAGATCATTTACACAATCTTAGTTTTCGATAACTGGATTACCTAGTTGTACGGTTTATAGATTAAAATTTTCTGATAATTTTTATCGCTTTTTTTTAATCAACCACTTTAATAAGGTAAATTCGCAATGTCGACCAAACTAGCTAACCCAGCGCCACTAGGCTTAATGGGTTTCGGTATGACCACTATTCTTCTTAATATCCACAACGCAGGTTTCTTTCCAATCGATTCAATGATTCTTGCTATGGGTATTTTTTACGGTGGTTTGAGCCAAGTTATCGTGGGCACGATGTGTTTCAAACGTGGTGACACGTTCGGTACAACTGCGTTTACTTCTTACGGCCTATTCTGGTTGTCTTTGGTTGGTTTAATCGTGATGCCTTACATGGGTCTACCTGCAAGCCCTGCAGCATTCATGGGTTGGTACCTACTACTATGGGGCATCTTCACAGGCTTCATGTTCATCGGTTCTCTATGCTACCCAGTGGCGAAGCAAGTAGTATTCGGTTCACTAACTATCTTGTTCTTCCTACTTGCAGCTCGTGATTTCACTGGCAGCGAACTAATCGGCACTATCGCTGGTTTTGAAGGTATCTTCTGTGGCGCTTCAGCTATTTACTTTGCAATGGCACAAGTAATCAACAACGAATACGGCCGTACAGTACTGCCTATCGGTGAGAAAAAAGCGCCTCAAATGGCAACACAAGAAATCGCTGCTTAATACTCTAACTCGGGAACAGTTAGTTTGTTATAAGCCATTTATTGGTTATGAATAAAACAAAAGGGGTTAGCCGAAATGGCTAACCCCTTTTTTATGCGTTATTAATAGCGCTATTTTTTAAAGCGATCTATTTACTAAGGCAATCTTACGATGAAGGTTGTTCTACAGGTTTAGTGTCTGCAGCTTCTGCTTCAGGAGACTTGCCTGTTTTACGCTTGTACTTCTCTTCCCAGTAAGTTGCACCTTTAATGCCTAGTTTTACAGGGTTGAACGTGTACTCAGTCACACCTTGTTTCTGCTGTTCTTCGTAGTCAGCTAGAGCTTTAAGCGCAGGCTTAGACATGAAGAAGATGATCAGAATACCAACGATGTTTAACCATGCCATCAAGCCAACACCAACATCACCCATTGCCCATGCAAGGTTCGCTGTTTTAACTGTGCCATAGAAAACTGCAGTGATAAGAACAAGCTTAAGTACGAACATCATGCCAGGGATCTTGATGGTACGACGTAGGTAAGCAATATTCGTTTCTGCGATGTAGTAGTAAGCAAGAATCGTTGTAAATGCGAAGAAGAACAGAGCAAATGCGATGAATGGCTTACCAATGCCTGGTAGGGCACTTTCAATAGCAAGCTGTGTAAATACAGGACCATTCGCACCAATGTTTGCTGCTAGGTTCTGAACAAGGAACACACCCTCAGCGCCGCCGTGAACGTTGTAAGCACCAGTGATGATGATCATGAACGCTGTAGCAGAACATACTAGAAGAGTATCGATGTAGATAGAGAACGCTTGTACTAAACCTTGCTGAGCTGGGTGATCAACACTTGCCGCCGCTGCCGCGTGAGGACCAGTACCTTGACCCGCTTCGTTTGAGTAAACACCACGCTTAACACCCCAACCAATTGCAGCACCGAAGCCTGCCATAGGTGTGAATGCATCACCAACAATCATTGCGAAAACAGTTGGCACTTGGCTGATGTTTAGCAGGATGATAACGAACGCGATGATGATGTAAGCCAATGCCATGAAAGGAACAACGATTTGTGTGAAGTTCGCAATACGTTTAACACCACCAAAGATGATGAAAGCAAGGATGATAGCAACAACAGTACCGGTGAAAATTTTAGCGAAACTGAATGTACCGACAGCTGTTTCAATCATGTCACCTGAGCCAAATGCAGCTTCTACAGCATTACCAATACTGTTTGACTGAACACCTGGAAGCAAAATACCACATGCAAAAATAGTCGCGATAGCGAAGATCCATGCGTACCACTTCTGACCCATTGCTTTTTCAATGTAGTAAGCCGGACCACCACGGAACTGGCCTTCGTCTTCTTCTTTGTAGATTTGCGCTAGCGTAGATTCTGCATAAGCAGTCGCGGCGCCAAAGAAGGCTACAACCCACATCCAGAATACGGCACCTGGGCCACCGAAACCGATAGCGGCAGCAACACCAGCAATGTTACCTGTACCGACACGGCCAGATAGCGAAACGGCTAGAGCTTGGAAAGACGAGATGCCTTTTGATGAGCTTTTACCCGATAGTAGCAAGCGCCACATTTCAAAGAAGTGACGGATTTGAACAAATCGAGTCATGATGGAGTAGAACAAACCTGCACCTAAACATAGGTAGATAAGTACTGGGCTCCAGATTATTCCATTCAAAAAATCAACGAATGACTGCATGAGTATTTTCCCTGTTAGTTTTGCTTATGATTGTTTTTCGAACAACACAATACTTCACTTGTAACCCAAGTGTTAAATTATTTAACTGTGTATTAGGATTACTGTGACATAAAGCAAGTTATAGAGGGTGTTTGTTAATGCTTAGTGCTAATTCGATAATCGTTCTATTTAATTACCTATGCAACTGGTTGTGTTTTTCTGGTGTTTTGCAAAGTGAATAAATAGTGATTAATACAGAAAGGGGATCTTGAGGTGCGCATAAGAAACGAAATTGCGCAAAACAGCGGTTAAAGCCGATTAGCATAAACGGCTGACATATGGATGGTGGGATAAGTAGGTTGGAATATATCACCTGCATCAGGTGAGCTAGCAGGTCTATGAGACTATGGCTTTTGAAGGTTTGATAATTGAGGCCTTAATATCTACCTAGTAAAAGTTGTTAATTTGATGCCTGTTTCAAACAACTACGAACCCTCGCGCCTGTAATTCTTTAGCGAACTCAGACTGAGTATTTGGCTCGCCGTGAATCAAATGTACCTCTTTGGGTGGCACGGTTATTTCTTCTATAAATCGATTGAGATCATCTTTATCAGCATGAGCAGAGTAGCCAGACATACTATGGATCTGAGCCTTCACCTCAACGTGTTGGTTATCGATGGAAACCTGTTTTTCTCCTTGTTGTAGCTCTCGCCCGAGCGTTCCGTGAGCTTGATAGCCTGCTAAAATCACATCGGTTCGTTTATCGGGAAGTAAGGCGGATAAGTAGTTCATTATCCTGCCGCCCTGACACATTCCAGAAGCTGCGACCACAATTGCGGGTTCACCTGTCGACTTAAGGCGATTGACGATTTTCTTGTGCATTCTATGCCCATCAACAGTAATGCATTGTTCAAAAGCGAGTGGGTGACGTTTCAGTTCAAGGCGGTGCTTTGCTTCTTGTCCCCAGAGCTCTTTAAAGCGTCGGTATGAACGCGTCACTTTCTGAGCCATAGGTGAGTCGAGAATAATAGGAATATCGCTGCTGAGTTGATGCTCAAAGATCAGATTTTCGATATCAAACAGCAGTTCTTGTGTTCTGCCGATGCTAAAAGCCGGAATTAAAATAACGCCACCATCAAGCAGCGAACGATCAATGATCGCCTTCAAGCGCTCCGATCTCGTTGCAATATCGTCATGTTTACTGGTGCCGTAAGTTGATTCGATAAATAGGTAATCGGCTTGTTGTGGTGGCAGAGGATCGGGCAGCAGTGGTGTGTTAGTTGGGCCTAAGTCGCCAGAGAAGACTACGACCTCTTGGCTTGGTAACTTAATCTCGATATAGGCAGAACCTAAGATGTGCCCCGCAGGTTGAAAGCGAGCATACAGAGTATTTGGCCTATCATGATCCTTTCCGTTGTTTTGCTGTTTAGACGTGATTGGAAACCATTCCCCGTAAGGCTTGGGAGCAATTAACGAATGAATCTTTTTAAGGATGAGTTTGGATTGTTTATGACTGAGCCCTTGCAGCTTTAAGCCATCCTCAATCATTAAAGGGGCGAGTTCAGCGGTGGCTTGCGTGCAATAAATCGGTTGGTTAAACCCACTGGCGAGTAACCAAGGTAATCGGCCAATATGATCAATGTGAGTATGGGTCAGCAGCAAAGCATTGAGGTGGGACGTTTCAAATTCAATATCAAGAGGGCGGGTGTCCGCACCTTGAAGCTTTTTACCTTGAAGATCTAAACCTTGAAAAAGGCCACAATCGATGAGCACCGCTTGGCCTGAATCTCTTAGCTCGTGACAAGATCCTGTGACAGTATGTTTGCCACCATGGTGAATCACTTCCATCGTTTGCTCCCATTGCTCTATAAAGCCGTTAACGCCTGTTTTTATTTTGCGGATAAGCGCCAGCAAGTAAAACAAGAACAATGAGAGTTGCGATCGTTGAGTGTCTTTTTAAGTAACTGAGCGATGACTCAGTGGTTTCGTTGCGAGTTAGTTCGTAGAAGAACGGTCTGAATCCAACTCTGGTTTTTGCTGTGCCTCTAAACGAGCCACTTCGGCATCAAGCTCTGCTATTTTCTCTGTCATGAGTGCGTGACAGCGATTAGCCAGTTCTCTAGCGTCGCTGATCTTGTAGCCAGTCACATCGATAGGTTCAAGCATCTCGGTGATCACAACGCCATTATTAACTCGGTTGAGGTCAATCTTATTGTGTGTGGTGCTGGTACACATCGGGGTGATAGGCACGCCAGCTTCAATCGCCATTCGGAAAGCGCCCGTTTTGAATGGCAGTAGTCCACGCCCTTTACTGCGCGTTCCTTCAGGGTAAACCCAAACAGACAGATCTCGCTGATGAATGGCTTCTGCCACTTGCTTGATCGTATCGCGTGCTTTGGATTTATCTTCGCGGTTAATCATGATGTTACCGGTGATCCAATACAGCAGACCAAAGAAAGGCACATACAACAAATCGCGCTTGCCCAATGAAACGGTGCGTGGTCTTAGCATTCCTGGATCGGTCACAAAGTCCAATATGCTTTGGTGGTTAGAGATGTAGACGCTGTTTTCTGGTGTTGGGGCATTGTCTAGGCCGCGCTGCACCAGTTTTACACCGATGATCTTTTGGAGTTGGTTGAACCAACGACAGAAAACGTACACATGCTTGGGGTTCTTGGGGCTAAACAAGCAGTAAACAAAAGCACATAGAGTGGTGAAAATAATAAACACCGTAGCCAAAATAATACGAAGAACAGCAAGCACAATTCACTCCTTACTCACCGCAAGATGGCAGTGATTAAATAGTTTTAGATGCTTGAAGTCTTCACTCTATTTAACCGAATTGCAACAATTAACTGTGATAGGGGGCTATTTTTAGATCTTTATATAAAACAAGGACTAACAATGGATGTTTGACACAGTTATCGAGCTTACACGTGTTCACCAGTAATGGCTCATGATCACCAATACTGTTTATTTGGATCCGATTTTTCTACCCATTCCGGATCTTGACGCGATTCTAAGTAGAGTTGTAGGCCGTTATAAGACATGAAAGCTGCAGGGCCGCCGAGGTGCTCGAAATAGTCAAAATACTCATCTTCGAGAGCACAAAGGTGGGCTAAATCTTTAACCTTGTTAGCCAGGGCCCACTGAATAGCAAACACAGGCGCTATTGAGCCTGAAATATTCACCTCTTCGACGTTTGGGTTAAACATTGAATTAGCTTGCTCAAGCTGTATCTCTTCTTGTTCAGACTCCTGTTGCAGCACCTCTTCGACGATCTCCGAGCGCTTGGTATTAGAGACATTCTTGTTCAGCTTGGTGATTCGCAGTGCGTAGCTAAACCTTTCTGATGAAACGATGTCGACAAGCTGCGACAACAGCTCTTTGTCTACGCCTGCTGCCTTGGTGAAATAGTCGATACATGAATTGATTGAGGCATAACGAGTACCGTCAAACTCAAAGCCACTGGTTTCGTCGTATACCTCAAGTGGGATGTCATCAACCGACAAAGGCCAGCCTTTATAATCGACGCGTTGTTTGGCGATTTGATACATCTTCCAAGCGCTGCGCCCAAACCCACCGAGCGTCGAACCCGAGAAATCAGAATCAATAAGCTCTTGCTCCGTCCAGTTCTCACCGATGCCAAGGTGCTTAGCGTACTTGTCTATCAGAGTGTGTTTTATCTGATCGCGCACTGACCAAATTGAGGTTAGATTCTTTGAATAGTTAATTCTCGCACACTCATTACAAGCCGGCAGTGCTATCGGTGAATGGCCTATCTTGGCAACAGCCTGCGCTGTCTTAGGGAATTCAACAAGGTTACTGGAAGGTTCACCACAAAACCAACAGGTGTGGCGCAGGTTGAACGGGGTGTCTATGTGTGAGTATGTGTTCATTAGTCTTTATCGGCTAGGTGCTTGAGGCGAGTTAATCATCTTCAAACAATTATCTCTGTTCGCACGTCAGCTTGCACCTTGTTTGTTTTTGTTTTTCTGACGAGATCAATTCGAGGTGTGACTCGCCTGATGAACTCATTAGGTGGATATTGATATAAAACAGTCACTAACGATAAATGCTGATTGGTGTGGCTGAACTTACATGAGCTGCTAGCAATCGCCTAAGCTCCCCATTACTATTGAGATAGACTCCTTACTCCAATAGCGCATATGTCCTCATCGATTCCTTTTTACGATAAAAATGCTCACACACTTTGCCAGCAGTACAACTCAGTGACCTTCGAGACGGTGCATAAAAGCTGGCAAGCTTATTGGCCTTTAGTGGGCGATAAAGTACTCGATGTCGGTGCTGGATGCGGTCGTGATGCGCTATGGATGCACAAGGCCGGATCTGATGTTATTGCGATAGAACCAAGTGCTTCATTACGCGAACAAGGCTCGAAATATACAGGCCCAAGTGTTACCTGGATTGATGATTCACTTCCCTCGCTTAGCCGCACTGAAAACCTCGGAATGCGTTTTGACTTGATATTGGTCAGTGCGGTTTGGATGCATCTCGCTCCGTCTCATCGAGAGCGCGCATTTAGAAAGTTGTCTAACTTGCTAGCTCCAAATGGCAAGTTGGTGATCACTCTGCGTCATGGGGAGTTTCAAGACAGTCGACAAGGCTATGAAGTCTCGGTTGAAGAGCTCGAGCGTTTATCAAAAAACAGCGCCTTGTTGGTTCGTCATGTTGATGATAGCCAAGATACATTGAACCGCAGTGAGGTGTGGTGGCAAACCGTGGTGATGACACTACCAGACGATGGCTCCGGTGACTTGAACAAGGTGCGCCACATTATTGTGAATGACAACAAGTCGGCCACATACAAGTTGGCTTTGTTGAGAACTCTACTGAGAATTGCTGATGCGCATTCAGGCGCTGTGATTGATCGAACTGATGGGAAAATTTCTCTACCAGTGGGCTTGGTTGCTCTGTATTGGGTTAGGCAGTTTAAGCGACTGATTGATATCGACATAGAAGGCGCTGGGATTCAGCAAAATAGCAACACAACGAAGGGACTTGGGTTTGTAAAAGAGGATGGTTGGAATAAACTCAAACACTTAAGTGCTGATGATCTAGCGATAGGCGCTATGTTTCTCGGCGATGAAGCCAAGGCTCTACAAAAGCTATTTTCACAAACGATCAGTACCATTAAATCAGGACCTGTGACTTTCATTTATCAAGGCTCGAAAGACAACCGACTATTCGATATATACCCACCTCACAAACGACGGAAGAGCCGAGAATCACTGGTCATTGATAGTGAGTTCTTAGAAAGTTTTGGTTATTTTACTCTCGATGAAAGCCTGTGGGAGTGCTTTAGAATCTACCACTCGTGGATTGAACCGCTGGTGGTGAATCAATGGGTCATGGAGATGCAGCGTTTCGAGTTGAACCGACAACGAAGTATCTCATTGCAGACGTATCATGACTGCTTGGTATGGATCGATCAAAACCACGATACTCGCGATGTGCGCAAACGTATCGAGCAACTTAGAACTGATCGTGCCGACATTGTCAGCGTGTGGAGTGGAAAATCATTAAAAAATGAGTATCACGTTGATCACTGTTTGCCTTTCGCTTACTGGCCAAACAACGATAAGTGGAACCTCTTTCCTACTACAAGCAAAGAGAACTTAAGTAAAAGTGATAAAGTTCCTACGGCTGAAAAGCTGCGCTCGTCTAAGTCGAGGATTCTAGAGTGGTGGCAACTCGCTTGGAACGATTCGGCTCATTTTGAACAACAATTCTTTTCAGAAGCCGCGCTTTCGTTACCTAACATCCCTGCGCAGTGTCGAGACTTTGAAGAGGTGTTCGATGCAATGGGCTTGCAGGTACGTGGTGTAAAAAGCAGACTGCTGATTAGTGAGTGGCACTGATCATTAAGTGGGCTAGTTATCCCAAATAACCCTCAACAAACTAATCATCGAGAACATAATGAAATACATCGGAATTGATGGCTGCAAGTCGGGTTGGATCGCTTGGATTGTCTCTGACAATGAGATACCTGCGTTTAAAGTGGTAAACACCCTCGATGAGCTAGCGAGTGATCTTATCGGTTCAACGGCGCTTATCGATATGCCTATTGGTTTTAGTGATGCACAAACTCCAGATCGCTTGTGTGACAAAGCAGCAAGGCGTTTTCTAACCAGCAAACGTGGTTCTTCGGTGTTTCCGGTTCCGTGTCGTGAGGCGGTTTACCAAACCGATTACATTGCGGCGTGCAGTGCCAATGTGGAGCAGCTTGATAAGAAGTTTTCTAAACAGACTTGGGGAATTGTGCCCAAGATTCGCGAGCTTGATGAGCTCATTGAAACTCATCCCAATCTTTCTATCAGGGAATCACATCCTGAAGTGGTGTTTGCAGCATTGAAAGACGAACCGCTGACGTTTTCAAAACGAACGCAAGAAGGCAAAGAGGAACGGCTTTCTATTATTCAGCAGCTATCCCCTCAATGGTGTGACCGCTTGTCGTTGGCCATTTCAAATACCAAACGTAAAGACGCCGCGATAGACGATATTTACGATGCGTTCGTACTTATGTTAGTTGCCTATTACGCTCCGCAATTATCGACCTTACCTGAACTTTCTGATGTTGGTGGAGAAGCTGACAAGGATCAGAACGGACGAGTTAGAGAGATTGTTTACTGGAACAAAACACGCTAACAAAGCGTGCGCTCAACTTGGCTTAATATGCTATTTTCCAACTTCTGCTACTTTTCACTCTTACTATTTTGAGTTTTTGATATGAAACGTTTTATTGTCGGCTGTCTGGCCACTGTGCTCAGTGCAGTGAGTTATGCCCAAGTCGCTCCTATATCTCAATGGCAATGCGACATGATGAAAAAGAACAATGTCTTGAGTAGTGGTGCGCCCGTTGGTTGTGAGCGACTATCCAAAGTGGATTTCGATTTCATTAGTTTCAAAGGGGAAACGCAACAGGGCAATATGATCGTGCTTGATGTTATTGCGCCTGCTGTTGAACAAATCTTTTCAGAGCTCAAACAGCGCAATTTTCCTCTTCATTCCGCTCGCCTAATGCGTGAATTCAGAGGTGATGATAGCGCCTCAATGGATGCGAACAACAGCAGCGCCTTTAACGCTCGTCCTATTACAGGCGGAGGAGGTTGGTCGAAACATGCCTATGGTGTGGCAATCGACATCAACCCAGTTCAAAACCCTTTCTTAGAGTTTGATAGCAACGGAAGAATCACGGTAAAGCCTTCACAATCTGCGACTCGTTATGTGAACCGTACTCGTTTTCGTGCTCGTGATGAAATTGAACGCCGCGGCATGGCTGAAGATGTGGTGGAGCTGTTTGCCCATCACGGATTTATGATCTGGGGAGGGGATTGGAATAGCCCAATCGATACTCAGCATTTTGAGGTTGGATCAAGAAAGTTCGTTAACCAACTGCTCTCTAAACCACAACCTGAAGCCGAGGTGTTATTTGAGCGCTACGTCAAATCTTATCGACAGTGCTATCTCAAAAATAAAGGTGAGGACGCAGAAAAAGCTCGAGCTATCTGTGCAAAGAAAACAGTCGGGACTTTTAAGTGCTATGTTTATCTAGAACCGTTTGTGTTTTAGCAAGTTAAACTCGCTTCAGGTGTGTTTTGAATAGCTAAGGTCAGCGCTCGTCGTTGGCCTTTTTTGTATTCATTTCTTCAATAGAACACCGAGCATTGAAAAGGTTATTGGGTATCCATTAGTCAATAATCGATAAGCGAATGCAGCGCAAAGTCATCGGTTTGTCATTTAAAAACTCATAGCGTTAACGTTATGTGAGAACCATTGCTGGTGGGGGAACTCTTCGCGCAAACGCCAGTATTATTAGTGAACTGATCACAACGGACCAACTAATGAAAAAGATACCTTTGGCTCTAACTCTTTTAAGCACTCTACTTTTTTCACAATACACTTTGGCTACTGACACTTCACCTACCACTCAAAATCCCACTTACGAACTCGATGGTAAGTCGGTATTAGGTCGCACTGAGAACGTGTACCTATCTAGCGTTCAAGGGCTAAAAGACGTTCCTTTCATTGGTAAAATTGATACTGGTGCGGAAACCACTTCTATGCATGCTGAAGACATTCATGTGAAGAGCTCTAATCCCGATTACCAAAATCTCAAAGACCAAGAGTTGATGGTGGCGTTAACCGAAGACCTGTTGAACAATTCCGATGTTGATTACGATGATTGGGATGGCAGTACCTTTGCGAAATATGAGGCTGTGGTGTCTTTTAAGGTTCAAAACCCGCGGACGGGAGACATGGTATTAATCGAAGCGCCTTTAGAGCGTGTCAGCATGATACGCAGCCGCACCAGCAGCACGCCTTTGCTTCGCCCTACCGTAAAAATGTCGCTTACCATTGCAGACCAAGAGCTAAAAACAGACGTTAACCTGACTGACAGAAGCCACTTCTCTGCACCAGTATTGATCGGCAAAACCTTCCTTGCAGATAACGCACTGGTGTTTGCGGGCTATGACTACTTACAAGAGCAAGAGAACGCAACGGTGGTGGGCCGTAAAGAGGTGGTATCTATCTCGGGAATGGCGATGAATGCGACCTTCTCTTTAAAGAACCTCTACAGCATTTTGCATGCAAAAGACATCGACATAGACAAAAAGAACAAAGAAGTGACGTTTGATATGTTCGACAACGACGGTAAGCAAAAAGAGATGACGTTGCCGTTGGTTCGTATGTTAAGCGTGAGCGGTAAGAAGAGACCTTTAGTCTATGTACCTGTTCAACTCGATGAAAACACAACTAAAGACGTTCTGGTGTACCTACGTGAGCGCTCGAGTAGTGAATCGCAGTTGAGATTTGGAACCAACACAGCCAGCGAACTCTTCATGATTGATACCAGTGCTGAGAATATTTTATCCGAAGGTTCAGAGAACTTTAGTGATGTGGCTGAGTCTGGTGAGCCTATGATTATCTCTCCGGAAGAGGACATCACCTTAGATGATTTCCCGCTTAAGGCTGTGGCTTCTTTCACTGTCAATACGCCTTTGTTGAAGGTCGACAGTTTTGAAATGACAGGTAAAGGCAAAGATGCTTCCGTTGAATTTTATCTTACGGATGTAAATGGTGAGAAGCAGAAGGTGACCAAGCCAATTATTAAGAAGCTTAAAGTCGGGGATGATACTCGCCCTGTTGTAAGTGGTGAGTTTGCGGTGTCTGGAAAAGTGCGTACGCAAGAGTTCGCCATCGACGTGCTCAATACAAATGAGAAAGAAGCGTACTTTATTTTAGGCAAGAAGATGGCAAAAGAGGGCGTTTACGTTAATACGCGTTCTGATTACCTTCTGAAAGCCGAACCACTGTTTAAAGTTGGGCATATTGAAGTAGTAGAAGTGAACGGCATGAAGTTCCCGGCCAAGCTCGACACTGGTGCGGATGTAAGCTCAATGAACGCAGTCAACATCAAACGATTTAAGAAAGATGGCCAAGACATGGTGAGCTTTACCTATCAAAACAACCAAGGCGATAAGCAAGATTTCACCAAGCCAGTGATTGATGTAATGCGCATTAAAGCCAAGAAAGGCGAGAAGGTGAACATTCGCCCTGTGGTAGAAATGAAGGTTAAGCTCGGAGACCTAGAGAAAGAGGTGAGGGTAAACCTTCAAGACCGTTCTCGCTTCGAATACAGCATGATCCTAGGTAAGAACTTCTTGAAGCACGGAGCAGTAGTGAGCAGCGATGAAGATTACTTGTTAGGTGATATGGAGTAACCCCTAAACTTATCTAAGTTCGTAGCAGAACAGATCTAAACAGCCACACATTTCATTAATGGGATGTGTGGCTTTTTGTTGAGTTTACTTTTTATGTGCAGGTATGAATGAGACCTTAAAACCACGCCTTAAAAGACTCGCCCCCATAATGTGATGATACACATGCCCCATAGCTAGCGAGGTATTATTTAGACGTTGACGGACTGTATGGAGTTATTTGTCTCGATGAATCCAAAAGATCAGAGAACTACGATTGACTGTTTTGTAACTAGGCTACGAGAGGTGCGAACGTAGCTGTTCAGCTCGTAGGTTCTTGATTCAGTCTGATTGATATATGCAACATGTATACTATTATGATTGATAGCTAGTGAAATATATGTAGAAGCTATTGATTGTCCTTCGCTATTTTTTTGGGGGAAACAATAACTTTCTCTTTAATGAAGCGGAACGGAAATAGTAGAAGGAAAAGTATGTTTAAAAATTTGATATTGATATCAGCGTTGCTTGCGTCTACAACTGCGTCGGCTTCTCACTTTCGGGGAGGGAGTATTAAGTGGCAGTTGGCAGACTTAGATGGGGGAGGGGTAGACAACGATGTTACGTTAACCATCACAACCGCGTGGGCATTAAATCGTGCTAACACAATTAGTGTCTCAAGTGGGTCTAGTGGATTGAATGCGGATAACGGTATGGTTCTAGTGCCTGTTGATGGTTCGGAGGTGAGGCAAAACTTTTCTACTGACTCAGATACTGCGAACCAATATACGCTGCAGACCTCTAAGTTTACAGCGAGCAACATCGATTTAGGCGAGCAATACAATGTGTACTATAAGAGTTGTTGTCGTATTTCAAATTTGCAAAATAATAGCGATGATTATTGGAAAATACAGACCATTATAGATCCAAGGAATGGAAACCAGGCTCCCACGATACAGTTGCCGATTATTTTAGAAGTGCCTAAGTTGCAGGCTGATGGTGTCACCAGTCTCGTTGATTGGACGTATCAGCTCAATGTGTTGGACCCTGATGGTGACCGTGTGTCGTATCGTATGGCCAATTTGGATGAGTTGGGTGGAGAGGGTGTTAACCCTGTTGGAATATCCATTGATACTGCGACGGGGCTTATTACATGGACAGGATCTGGCTCTCTTAGTGAAGGGTTGTATTCAGGTGGTTTTGTCGTGGAGGATTTTGATGCTGACAATGCCATTAAATCTAAAACGCATGTCGACTTAATTTTCTATCTGCAGGATAAGAGTACTACAGAGGAGTTTTATCTCTCTGACAACATCCCTTCCGAAACAAAGACTATTACTCTAGAAGACAACACTCCCTTTACGTTTACTGTTGATGGGGCGGGTATCACTACTGAGAATATTGGTAATGTGTTTAACGCTAGCAATGAACCTGCACTAACGGATAACGAAGAGAATCAATTTACGTTTGATCCGGATGGGTTAGAACCTGGGGTTTATCCTATCAATCTCTCTGTGAAAGAGAGTGAGAAAATTCGCAATTACTTAACAATTAATTTCATCATCCCAAATCCAGATGCTCCGAGCATAACGTACTTTCCGGGTGATGGTGCTACGTCACTCAATGGTGATGAGGTAATGATTGATGTGGGTTCGGACGCAGTGATAGTGTCTGATGATTCTAGTTTTGATGGCTATACATTATCAGTTAGTACGCCATCGGTGACTAATCACTCTAATCAAATTACTCTTCGTTCGGTAGGAACTGGGTCCAATGAAATTCTCATTGATGGCTCGAGTGTATTGTTTGAAAGTGTGACGATTGGGGCGCTAGTGGCCAGTGATTCGAACCTTGCTATTTCTTTTGGCGCTAATGCAACGTTAGCGGCGATGGAGGCAACATTAAGAAGTGTGGTGTTTACTTCGGATAAGGGGGGAGCTGATGCCGATAATTCAACACGGATAATGACTACTAAGATAGAGGATACTAATGGGAATGCCAATAATTACACCACATCGGTAACGATTTCGGGGAGTGTAAACCACCCTCCTGTCGCGAATGGCGTGTTAAGCCCAGTTGGGAATGTACGTGGTAGTGATATTGTCTATCACTTGCCAATAAATTATTTTACTGATCTTGACAATGATGTGCTGACACTCGATATTCAGAGTCTATTAGCCGGTTTATCGATAAGCTATGACCATAATGCAGGCACGGCAACGATTAGCGGTAAGACCACATTAACTACTGCTTTATCAAACTATGGTGTGACAGTTACCGCCAGAGATGGAAATGGTGGCGTCGCTAACGCTAACTTCATTATTAACGTAAACCCTAACCTCTCCCCAGTTTTCAATAATGAATTTAGTGCCCACAGCAGAACAGAAGATATCGAAATTGAAGCGATAGATACTGCTCTGGCCTACAGTGATCCGGAAGGAGGAATGGTTATTGTTGGAAGTGTTTTGGGATTACCTGCGGGTTTGAGTTTTGATAGTGATAGTGGATTGATTACGGGTACTGCCATAACTCCTGGTGTGTACTCGGCTGCGATTTCAGCTACTGATGATGGCGGTCGACAGTCTAGCAATACTTTTAATATTGAAATACTGAATTCAAACGATGCACCAGTCGCTAATCAAGTGTTGGTTAATCAAGTTTTTGATATTACCGATGTTGGAGACGATCTGAACTATACGTTGGCTGACGCGAGTTTCGTTGATGAGGATATTACTCAAGGTCAGAGTGATACCATTACTTATTCAGCCACTCTTTCAAATGGCGATCCCCTCCCTTTATTTATCAGCTTTAGCACTGAGCAGAAACGATTTGTGACTGCACCAACATGGTATGATATTGGTACTTACACTATAACCGTTACCGCGAGGGATATTGCACTAGAAAGTGCTACGAGTGATTTCACTATTGAGGTCACCGGAACCAATACAATGCCAATGAAGCACCACTGGACGACATTGGAGGTGAATGAAGGGGGAGGTATTACTTTTGTTCATGACGATGTGCATTTTATGGATGTTGAGCAGAATTATGATGATCTGGTCTATGTCATTACTCGCCTACCTGAGTATGGTGCTCTGTTCAAGTCAAACACTGAACTCGCGGTGAATGATACCTTCACACAGGCTGATATAGAAACAGAGTCGGACATACGCTATGTGCATGACGGAAGTGAAACCACAGAGGATACGTTCCATTTTTATGTGAGTGACGGCTACGGTTTGCAAACTCAAGAGTACACGGACTATGAAATTGTTATCACTCCAGTCAATGATGCTCCAATCGTTGACCAAGGTTATTCCGATGCTGAGGCCCCAACAGGTAGTCAAACGACTCAAGAATTGTTGTCGGATATCTTCTCTGATATCGATAATGATAGTTTGAGCTATTCGTTAGTGGGTGCACCTAGTTGGTTAACGCTTTCTGGAACGACCCTTACAATGAATCCTACTACGGAGCATATCGGCGAATACACTATTACCCTTCGAGCAAGCGATGATGAACCTTTGTCCGTAGACACAACGTTTGATTTGGCGGTGTTATTGGATACTGATTTAGACCAAATGCCTGATGTTCACGACTCTGATGATGATGGCGATGGTATGCCGGATAACTGGGAACGAGAGAAAGGGTTTGATCCGTTAAACGGTGAAGATGGTGAAGGTGATGCCGATAACGATGGCCGCTCAAATCGAGATGAATTTGCAAAAGGTAATAACCCACATGATGATGATGTTAATCCAGTCATTGAACTACCATCAAACCTAAACATCTATGCAACGTCGCTCTTCACTAAAGTGGATGCTGAACGCCTCACTGGTGGGGATTGGCCGACCGCATCAGACTATGGCAGTGGTGACTGTTGTGAGGTCTTCCTTGAAGAATACAATAGTGGAAACACTTACTTAAGATCGGGTAGGCATCTGATTCAATGGAAAGCAGTTGACTATGCGGGTAACGTTCAGATTCAAGAGCAGCAAGTAGACATCCATCCCATGATTTCTTTGAGTAAAGATGTCAGTGTACGCGATGGCAGTAAAGGTCACTTTAAAGTTGTACTAAGTGGACTCGCACCGGAATACCCGCTGTTCGTGGATTTAGGTATTAGTGGTGATGCGGAGCATGGTTTGGATTCTCATACGATTGTCTTTGAAGAAGCTGATGATTATAAAGGCAAGACAGACCACCACGACATGGTTGAGGAGGTTGTTGATTACACTATCTTCTTAACCGATAGTAATGCGGTTTCAGAGTCCCTTTATGTTGAGTTGTTGAATGTGGCGCATACGTCACTAAAAGCAACACATGAAACGCTGGTGGTCAGTGAAATCACGTTGCCTAAGTTCCGTTTGCGTATCACCCAAGATGACACAGTCAAATCAACGTTGGTCGCCAATGGCGGTGATGTTAGTTTTGAGCTTTATGATTCAGTGAATGGTCAACTGCTAAATGCGGAGGAGTTCTCTATTGCGTGGCAGTATGAGTCCAATCAAGAAGAATTTATCGACTTGCTAACCTTACAGGCTTCTGACTTGAAGTTGGGAGTAAATACTGTCTCTGTCATGCTGGTTAATCGATCTAATAAGGCATTTCAGATCAAGCGTTCATACAGCTTTAACGTAGTGGCTCAAGGGCGTACATTTATTGAGGGTGTTGATACTGATGGAGACGGCATCTATGACATTGATGAGGGGATGAGCGATGAAAACAACAACGGTATTCCAGATTACCTAGATGTTGTTTTTGTACCCCATATTTTACCTCACAAAGCTATGGATATGAACAAGTTCATCATTGAATCAGACCCTGGTGTACATCTGTCGCTTGGTGATAGTTCAATTAGTAATGAGCACTCGGGAGCATTAGTCGATAGCGACCATTTGCAAGGCTTGTCGATACTTCCAGATGAAGAGGTCAATAACGTCGGTGGGATGTTTGACTTCAACGTGAACGAGTTGACGCTTGGTCAGGTGGTCAACGTTGTAATACCTCAGCGTGAGCCTGTTCCCGTAGAGGCGGTATATCGTAAATACAGTACTACAACAGGTTGGGCTGATTTTGTTGAGAATGACACAGACTATATCAGTTCAGCACCCGGTGAAGAGGGATACTGTCCACCGCCAAGTAGTGGAGAATACACTCGAGGCATGAGTATTGGTGATTGGTGTATTCAGTTAACGATGAAAGAGGGGGGCGCTAATGACAGCGATGGTATCGAGAACGGTGTTCTTAAAGATCCCGGCGGTGTTGGTGTAAGAGGGTATCAATCTATGACGAGTACCAATTCATCGTCGGGCGGAAATATGTCGGTATTTGCGCTGATGGTTTTAGCCTTGTTGTTATTGCTACGTAATCTTCGTACCGCTATAGCGGGGGGAGCAATAGTGTTGACTGCTATGAGTCTGTCATTCAGTGCTCAAGCAAACGGGTTCTACCTTAATGGAAGTTTTGGTTTGGGCTATGGCAATACGAGTGATGGTGAATTGCAGTCCAAAATAAGTGAAGTTTCATCAACCGCAATGCTTACCTCTCAAGACCAAGATGATTTCTATTTTGCTTTGGGTGGAGGATATAGGTTTAACTCTTACATTGCTCTTGAAGCAGCGTATGTTGATTTAGGCAGTCGAGAGTTTACGGCTACTGATTCTGTGCCTGATCTAGAAGTAGATGAATTTGCGGAGTCTATGTCTAAGTTGCAGTTGAGGAGCGCTCAGGGGGGCACTGTTGGCTTCGCGTTATCTTACCCGATAGCAGACTATTTCTCTGTGTACGTGAAAGGCGGGGCATTCTTTTGGTACGGTGAGTATAATTCACATTCGACCAATACGGATACCTTAGAGACAATGCCCATGAGTGATAGTGACAATGGCATTGATGGGTACTATGGCGCTGGTCTTATGACAATGCCCTGGCACGGTATCTCCATAGGGGCTGAATGGGTTCGCTATGACATAGACAGTTATCAAACTGATACTGCTGCCGTTAATCTTCGATATTATTTTTAACCTCAATACAGTAAATCTTTTATTCGTCACCTATTTAATGTTGCTTTATAAGTAGGTGGTGAATCCGTTTCAGCAGTTTCGATGCTTACATAGACTGCTGATCAAGCTACGAATTCATCCTCATTGATAGCGGAAGACGATGGGGCTGCATCAGATAACAAGTGAACTGATATTGAAGATTTGGGAGAAGGTTTTACCCTCACGCACCAACCCTGTGGTGGCATTTTATTAGTGGGATATCTGCCTTTAACTGTTTCATATTTTATTTTTGTTTTGTTAAGTGAAACCTAAATTCCAGCAAAACAAAAAGGGCCAACTCTTTCGAGTTGGCCCTTTCCAAACGTTTGGTGGGCTGGCGTAAGTTGAATTGCCTCAATATGACGTTGATTTATTTAGCATACTTACTTAGCCTTCTTTTCTTGGGATACTACTTGGAATACTAAATATATTGATTGCCCTTAAAGAAACAATATTAGATCAAAATCTTTTTTCTATCTAAAGAGTAGAAATCGCATAACAACCCAATTATGGATTGCAACTCAGTTGGAAGAGCTGTGGGTTTATCGAACTGTCTATTAAAGGCATGTTTTTCGAACTCTATTGCTATTGGCAGAAGCCTTAGCATTGATTTAGTGCTGCCTAGGTACTCAGCAATATCATTAGATGGAATGTTCATGAATTGAGAAATAACTTCATTTTCAATTGCACTAAGATCATAACTATCTTTATTCATAAAAGACTTCATAAGAGCTGAAGACATAGCCACTATTTCTTCAGATTTCTTTTTACCAACTTCACCAAATCGAATTCCATCAGAAATTAGCTTAACTCGGTCTTTTTGGTCTTTGTAGCTAAAATCTTTGATTGAGTAATCTAGAGTGATTATAAAAAGTGATATGTATACATACAGCGCTCGGTAAGAAACATCGCTTGTATGGCCTGAAGATATCTCAAGTAGAATTTTCTTCGACTTATCTAGTAGATCATTGACGCCATCAAAATTTAGTTTGCTTAGAAGGTTAGACTTGGCATTTTCATAGTCCTTTTTCCAGCTCCCCCCTAGCTCCCCTATACAGTGGTTATCTAAAAGACTCAGAAACTCTTCTTCGTTATATCTATCAATAGAATAACGAGCTGTTGAGTCAAGTTTATTCATAAAATTACCATCGAGAACAAGCACATCATTTTTTGCACCGAACTCACCTATATGACTTCTTTTATCTGTAGTTGCAACAACGCATTTTTCAAGGCCGAGTACTTCTTTTAGTCCTTTTGTCCAAAAAACTCTTTCTAGTGCTTGTGGGCGCTGTTTCATCTTTACATCAACGTTGGTTCGCTCTCTTGAGATAGGAGATGGTCTTGAATATAAAAATAGATCAACGTCAGTCACATCAAAGCCTTTGTAATCAGCATTGATTGATCTAACGACAAAATACCCAAGGCTAAGAAAGTAAAGTCGCAACTTTTCTTCTGCCAACTCCCCTTTTTTAAGTTCAACCTTTGACATTAGATTCCTCCAGTTCGAAGTTGGTTCAATATCTCACCTACGTTTCTTTTCATTGGGGCAGTTTGGTTTTTCCGACTTAGTTGTCTAGTTTGCTCTGGTGCTGCGTATGTGGTTACAGATACAGCAGGCAGTGACTCAAGAGAGTTCTGGCTAGCATCACCATCATTTATAACTTGTAAGGCTAGTTGGCCAACTTCTTTCTTTAGAAGCTTCATTTTACACATACTCCCGCTAACCTTTTTAACTTTTACAACGCCTTTAAGTTCTAGTATTTGATAATCTTGGCCAATAGCTGTAGCTGGTCCAATCCATTCACCGCGTATCAACTTATGCATAAGTGCAGTTATCATTTGTATTCGACCTCGGCCTGAGCTACTTGCTGTCATACCGTAGGTTAGAGACGTTACAAATACTTTCGCTAGGTCAAATGCATCTTCGACAGTAGAGTTAGAATATTTGTTAAATGCAGATGGCTTTGTGACAAATTCATGTTGTCCTCGTTCATTCCCAATAGCATTAACATCGAATAAAGCAATAGATTGTGCTTTGGAGAACAATTCATCACCTAATACTTTTCGAATAATAGAAGCACTGACACAGCCATCCTTGGTAAGCATGTCGTTTACTTCCTTTAGCTTAATCGAATCTTGAGAACTCATTGCCGTGATAATCGAATATGCTTTTTTTGTATCGCTTCCACGAAATAAATTGCCATTAAATAGTAGTTTGTTATTGCCATATGCTTCTTCACTATCGATAAAACCAATACATTCAGCATTGTGAAATAATTGGTTAATATCTGACTTGGATAGACTGAAATTATCTCCAATTTTTTGCTTTTCTGTTTTCTCATCCATAGGCTGTTGAGAACAATCTTCCGATAACTCAAGAGATGCTACTTCTTTCTTAGTAGGTTCAGATTCGTCAAATATCCTAGAAGTATGCTCTAGCACACTACTTGCCCCCATCCCTAAAACCTCAATTGCTCCAGTGCCTTTAGATATGATTCTCTGTCGTTCTAGTTCATCTAAAAAAGCTGGTAGCTCAGTTCTGACGTTTATATTCGCAGCTCGGGAAAGTGCATTTACTCTGGTTTCATCGAGCTGCTCTTGAGAATCCGAAGATAGGCTAGAAAGGAGAATGCCACACTTACCTGCAAAATTAATTTGTTCATACTCATTATCAGCATTGGTTACTGTTTTTAGTTTCTCTGCATGGTGAACTAGCCATGCACCTTGGGTTTTCTTTTCCATACTCTAGCCTATTAATAATTGTAGTTATGCTCATTATTCGATGGGAGCAGAATTATCTTAATTGCGATACTACAGTTAATTATTGACTTGCAACAAGTAGCAGTGAAAGGAGTGTGATCTTGGGAGATACTCATACAGTCGCAAGGGTTAGCTCTTACCTTTTGTCATGTGTTACTTGTTTATAAATCAAAGCGAGCTAATTATCTGGGTAGCGTGCTTTGTAACGCAACAAACGTTCAGGAAAAAATGAGGAGGGATATGTTAGCAATATGTATACAATTATATAAGTAATGACGTTCTGGCTCTAGTTAAGCTGTGTTTTTACAATCCATTACAGTGAACATGAAGTTAAGCCTAAAAAGAGGGATATAGAAACGTCATTTTAATGAATGTATTTTTAAGTAAGCTGAGTGTGCTCTATCCCTTGCTGTATATGGAACTACTAACTTAGATGCGTGAATTGAAACAACGATTTATTTTCATTAACTATATAGCCAACCAGCTCAAATTGACCATCGCTTATAAAACAAGCTCTATAGGTATCATTTCTTCTCTACTAAAGCCCGTTTTAGCCTAGTTCCACTAAAGGCGATTTTACGCTTTGATAATAAGCTTTGTTTATCTCGTCTTGGTTTGGTGGCAACCTTGGCTTGATAGCTAGTGTGCTCAAAAAATCGTTCGTAGTCGTTCCAACTTTTTATTAACCTAATACGCTCAAAGCGATCTTTATCATTGTCACCAAACCATGCCTTGAAAGGAAGTTTCTTGAGTATCGCTCTAATTTTTCTTTTTCTTGCGACATCTGTTTTACTCGCCATAGGAAAGGAATCAAACATGATTGTTATGTGGTAGTGCTTACCATTTTGAGTTGTTTCTTCGCAGCCTCGCCATATGCAAGGCTCTATTTTTAGTATCTTGAGCTGCTGATTAATCGGCTTAATGATATCGCTCATTGTTTTTATTTGATGCTGTTTAACGACTTTTGCACCTATTGTGAGCATTACGCCTACGGGTAACTCAAAGCTATTAAAAAATGGCTCAAAGGTTAGACTCAAGCGTTTCAGTTCAGCGCTGAAGCTGGCTCTAGGGCTTCCATCAGTGGCGCTTGTGAGGATGGGTAAGTGCTTACCAGATAATGGACTTCTGAATGTAGGCTGTGTGGTTTGGTGAGGTTTACTCTTCTGATACTTGCGTTGATGCTCTCCCTTGTTTGGTAAATGAGCGAATAGCTCATTCAGAATAGGAGAATGTTGCTTGAGCTTGGAAGCTAGCCAGATGTTTTTGTTTCTTCGTCCTTTGGTTGGTGGCGGAAGATCTTTATCTTTAACCATTCTCTTAATAGAGCTTTCTGATACTTGTAGCGTGAAGCATAGATCTTGAATTGTTAGCATTAGATACAAATACCAGAGGTTAAAACCCCGCATCTAAGCGGGGCAATATATGGCTTATTTATACTTACCTTTGACGCTGGTTACTTTTGGTGTTCGAGCCTTCTTTGCACCTTTTTTAGCCACCACAAAGCTATTACTTTTCCCCATCATTCGCTTTGACGCGACATTGATCTCTGGCGGAATTATCACTGGATACCCTTTGGCATAGTCCTTCAAAATTGCTTTAGCTTTGCGAGTGAGGAATTCACACGTAACACCTAGTTTTTTAGATAATCGGTGTTTACATAAATAAACATACGATCCATAAGATTGAGCTAATAAGTGGAGTAGTTTCCATTCATTGCTGTATGTCGATTTATGGATGCAGATACCTAGATCTGTAAGATGCTCTATGGCTCGTATATGCTTGTGATTTCGTTGTTTTGAAGCAATGTATTGGTGCTGAGATTCTTGCTGTTCTGGTGTCATATTAAGCCCCCTCATTTTTTTTGATTTCAAGGCTTTCAATCCATTCAATGACTTCATGTAGCTTGAATCCAACGGCACGTTCCCCCAACAAAACGCGATTCGGGAACTTTCCTTCGGCTATACGGCGGTAAATAGTTGGCCGTGATAAACCTGTTAAGCGAATGACTTCAGGTAAGCGAATAATTGAAATTGGGACTTGGGTATTCATGTGTTCTCCTAATGTGTTGTAACTTCTAATAGGAGATTAATAAGATCTTTGAATTGAGGTAAGACGGAAAAAAAGGAGGGAGATTAATTCCCCCCATATCGTGAATAGCTGATTCTATTGTTTACGAATAAGGTCTTTGTATAGTGTCTGGTATTTTGCCAAGTATTCTTGGTTTTTTGTATTCATGTAGTCGTTTCTAATTTCTGTTAGCGTGCTACTTCCATCAATTATTGTCGAGGCTTGCAAACCCTCCTCATAAGCCTTTGCTACTCGAATTGCATGAAACTCAATCGTTACTGATGCTTTACCAATAGCATCATTATGGCAAAACTCCCTATCAGGAAAAGGACTGATTCCTAACTCATCAAGCTTTTTTATATGCACGCGAACTGCTTTAGTATCAATGCCTAGAGCCTGTTGTGCTTTTTTTTTGCTACCTAACAAAACGCAAATAGCCCAAACGAAAGTAGAATCAGAAAGTAGTTTTTCTGGGCGACCAAATCTAGCTTTTTTATCTGGAGCTCTTTTTACCAAGTTATTCAGTATTTGAATGTAGAATCGATGTTCGGGGGCTAGATAGCTTGGAGGGCTTTTTAAAAATTCGAACAGTTCATCTTCATATTCAAGAAAAATTTCGTCCTCTACGAATTGTGTTATCTCTATGCTTGTTTCTTTAGCAACACCATCTTTTTGAGCGTGAACTTCCGATGCAGTTACTTTGCTAGGATTAATATCTATATATGTTTGTTTACTCATCACCAACAACCCTCAGGGATTTGTAACCTGTCACAGAAAGCGAACCTTGTGAGGCTTGTTCGATATGCTCACTCCACCACTTCATCATCGGACGTCTGCGTTCTAGGTAGTCTGTACGGTTGTATGCTCGTCTTACTTCATTTTTATCTACATGAGCTAGTGCGGCTTCAATTAAGTCAGAGTCAAAACCTTGTTCATTGAGAGTGGTACTAGCGATTGAGCGAAGACCGTGACTTACTAAGCGCCCAGCAAACCCCATACGTTTTAAGGCTGCATTTGCTGTTTGGCTGTTAGTTGGCTGTTTAGGATCACGATCAGCAGGAAATACAAATTCACGGTGTCCGCTTATTGGCTTCATTGATTCCAAGATAGCGATCGTTTGAGGGGTCAGTGGAATAGAGTGTTCTTTTCGTTTTTTCATTCGTTCAGCAGGAATCAACCACTGGTTGTTTTCAAGGTCAATTTCGTTCCACTTTGCGCCAGCGGCTTCATTGGGGCGGGTCATGGTATGTAATTGCCATTCGATAAGTGATCGCGTAGTGCGCTTAATGCTGGCGTTAGCAATCGCAGCCATAAGTTCAGGTAGCTCGGCAGGTGCTAAAGCTTTCATGTTTTCTTTTTTTGGCTTCTTAAAAGCGGCTCTAATACCCGAGAGTGGATTAGCTGGTGCTAGTCCGCAGTTTACCGAGTGATCCATAACTTCATTTAGACGTTGAGTCACTCGTTTAACCGTTTCTAGGCTACCTTTAGCTTCTACGGGTCGAAGGAGCTCAATAACCATTGGTGCGGTGATTTTAGATATTGGAGTATTGGAAAGGGCAGGAAACACATAAAGTTCTAGAGATCGCCAAATATCTTTAGCGTAGTTTTCAGTAACATCGTTACGCTTCACTTCAAACCATTCAGAAGCTACGTTGAAAAGTGTGTGCTCGATGATGGCTGCTTGTTCTTTATTTGATTGCTCGCGTGATTCTTTAGGGTCTTTGCCTAGTGCAAGTTGCTCTTTAGCTTGTAGAGCCAATTTTCGGGCGTTGGCTAGGGTAAGGTTAGGGTATGTGCCTAAACCAAGGTTAATGCGTTTCTTGGTGATGGGGTGGTAGTAATTGAGATTCCATTGAGTCGTCCCATTTTTTCTGACTCGGAATTGCAAGCCTTCACCATCAGACAGCACATAGTCTTTGTCTTTTGGCTTTGCTGCTTTAAGTTCTTTATCTGTTAAACGAGTAGTCTTACGAGCCATGTTATCCCCTCAGATTCGCTGTTTAGTATTCCAAAAATACGAGTTCTTACTTGGAATACTAACTGGAATACTAAAGGTATGAGAGGTGTAGATATGTAATGAAATGCTACGATACGTCTAATGCGTTGATATATATAGCTTTAAAAATAAAAACGGGACATCCTGAGATGTCCCGTTCCAAACGTTTGGTGGAGCTGGCGGGAGTTGAACCCGCGTCCAAAAATCATTCATCATTGGTACTACATGCTTAGTCGATCTTTAATTTCACCAGCAACCTGCGAACCGACACGCTAGTTAAAGGCTAACCTGAATTATAATTCGCGCTTTTCCTCTCAGGTGGGAGAAGCCACGCTAGCTAGTTTGGGTTTGATCTCTTATTGGTCCCCGTCTTACGAGCGGAAGCTAGGGTAAGAGAGCTCTGAGCAGGTTATTAAGCTGCTAGTGCGTAGTTTTCGTCGTTTGCGACTATTTTTTTGCGGCTTTTAACGTGGCCAACCGCCCCACGGCATGCACCTCAGACTTCAAAATTCCTGTCGAATCCTAAATCAGCCCCAAGTGTTATTTGCATAGTACCAGAAAAGCTTACCCTGTCTAGCACTGTGCGTTTAAGTGCTTAAAATTAACGCAAATTACTCTTCATAATTCGTGCTTTATCTCTCGCCCAATCTTTTTCTTTCATATCAGTACGTTTATCGTGCAGCTTTTTACCTTTCGCTACGCCAACTTTAATCTTCGCCCAAGAGCGAGACCAGTAAAGTGCGGTTGCGACAAGTGTCATGCCTTCACGGTTAATACGACCGATAAGGTTGTCGAGTTCTTTTCTCGACATCAGGAGTTTACGGATACGTGTTGGGTTCGCCACGATATGAGTACTCGCCTGAGTCAGCGGAGTGATCGTCATACCACTGATGAATGCTTCGCCATCTCGGATGTAAACGTAGCTTTCTGCGATATTGGTTTTGCCTTCACGTAGGGATTTTACTTCCCAGCCTTGTAGCTCAAGCCCCGCTTCTATCTCATCGTCGATGAAATATTCGTGGCGAGCTTTCTTATTAAGCGCAATGGTATTACTACCGGCTTTTGATTTTGATTTATTCTTTGCCATAATGGCCTCATTATACGGATTGCGCCCTAGATGGGGAATCCTTTTTATTTGCGCTCTGGCCCAATACAATTAAAATTGCAGTTTGTGTTAATGTAACGCTGTCTTTAACAGGAGTCTATATGCCAAAGGTTACTCGTTCAGCATTAGTGTCTTTTAGTGCCGACCAGATGTTCAGCTTGGTCAATGATGTTGCTCGTTATCCTGAGTTTTTGCCAGGATGTTCTGGTTCTCGTGTGATCGAATCTTCAGATTCCGCGATGGTGGCTTCGGTTGATGTATCTAAAGCCGGTATCAGCAAAACATTTACTACGTCTAACCGCTTAGCGGATGGCGCTGAGATCTTGATGGAGCTGGTGGATGGCCCATTTAAGAAACTGCAGGGTGGTTGGTATTTCACTCCGCTCGACGATCAAGCGTGTAAGGTTGAGCTTAAGTTGGAGTTTGAATTCTCTAGCCGAATGATTGAAATGGCATTTGGTAAGGTTTTCAATGAGCTGACGAGCAATATGGTCAGTGCTTTTACTCAACGAGCGAAACAGGTTTACTAAGCCATGACTATTGAATCAGATATGATCCACGTAGAAGTTGTGTTTGCGCTTCCACATGAGCAGCGTGTATTTACCTTAGTGGTAAATAAGAACGCGACCGTTGAAGAGATTATTGCGCAGTCTGGTGTTTTAGAGTTGTATCCAGAAATCGACTTGGCGAAAAATAAAGTTGGCGTATACAGCCGCAACGTTAAGTTAGATGCAACCGTTCGAGATAAAGATCGTATCGAAATTTATCGAGCACTCTTAGCCGATCCAAAAGAAATTCGCCGTAAGCGTGCTGAACAAGCGAAAGCGGCGGCTAAATCGTAATACCAAACAAATTTGAATGATAAAGAAGCTCGCATTAGCGAGCTTTTTTTCATCTGTTTGTTAGACAATACAGTCTACAGTCTCATTTGTTAGCAGATATTAAAAAGCCTGCTCATATGAGCAGGCTTTTGCGATTCTTGCTTTTGACTGGAAAGCTTTGTTAGTTGAAAGCTAGCGAAGGCTTTCGAAGAATTCATCACTGGCTTCAAAATCACCATTGATCGTCACTAAGGTGCCCGTTGCATCAAAGTTAACAACAAGATTTTTTTGAATCGAGTCTTCATGGCCTTTTGTGTGGTGGTAAATGTAGTACCACGTATCTGGGTAGCCATTTTCGATAAGCATAGGTGAGCCCATAACGTAACGAACTTGTGTTTTTGTCATGCCAAACTTGAGCTGATCGACAGCTTCCTGTTCAACATAGTTACCCTGATTGATGTCAATTCGATAAACCAACTTCTCTAATAGAGAGCAACCGGTCAACATTGTTAGTGCAAGTGGAACTGCAACTAACCACTTTTTAATTCGCATAGTTTGAGATCTTTCTTCGCTAAAATACTGCCTGATAATAAACAAGCTCCAGCAAGAAGTAAAAAGCTCCTTGCGCTTTGAGCTTGTTATGACTGGCAATTTTGAATTAAGTTGCAAAATTGCCAAGAATTTTCGGTAAATTATCAGAAAGTTGCTGAATATGTAACCTATGCTGCGATTAATAACTCTTTTGCATTGGCAAGCGTCGATTCGGTAATCTGGCTGCCACCAAGCAGTCGAGCAAGCTCTGAAACGCGTTGTTGCTCATCAAGCGTGTGCATTTGAGTCTCGGTTTTACCTGATTTCGTGTTCTTCGCTACAAAAAGTTGTTGGTGACCGCAACCGGCAACTTGAGGTAAGTGAGTCACGCACATAACTTGTGTCGATTCGCCCAGCTTACGTAGCATTTTTCCGACAACCGCAGCGGTTGGTCCACTGATACCCACATCGACTTCATCGAAAATCAGGCTTGGTGTATCCACTTTTTGCGCTGTGATCACCTGAATCGCTAATGAGATTCGTGATAACTCACCACCAGAGGCCACTTTCGCAATCGGCTGCATCGGTTGGCCTGGGTTGGTCGAAACAATGAAGGTCACGTTATCCATACCCAATGGAGAAGGGTGTGTGTTGGTGTTGTTCACTTCAATGGCAAACTGCGCTTTTTCCATGCTCAGTTCGTGCATGCTTTGCGTGATCAGCTTGTTGAGCTCTTTTGCGTAACGAGTTCGAGATTTATGAAGCTTCTCTGATTTAGCAACGAACGATTGGTATTGGTTTTCCACCTCGTTTGCCAGTTCTTCTAATTTTTCATCAGAGCAATCAAGCGCTTCAACTTGTTGTAGTAAGTCTTGATGGTGCTTATACAGCTCTTCAGGTAACACGTGGTGTTTACGAGACATCGACATCACTTTAGAGAAACGCTCCTCAACGTAAGCCATACGATCGGGATCAACATCAATGCTGTCTAGGTATGTTCTTAACTCGTTGTTGGTTTCTTCAATCTGAATAATGGCTTCGGAAAGCAAGTTTGGTAACTCGGCTAATCTTTCATCTAGCTCAGCTAGCTGAATTAAGGAGTTATTGGCCGATTGCAGAATACCAAGCGCATTAACTTCTTCGCCTTCATAAATAAGCTCGATAGCTTGCTGACAGGTTGTGGCCAGTTCTCCGCTATTGGAGAGGCGCTTATGCTCTTGTTCGAGGTCTTCATATTCTTCCTCCCCAATAGACAGCTCATTTAACTCTTTGATTTGGTATTCAAGAAGTTGTTTTTGAGCTTGGTTTTGCTGGCTATTTTCACGTAACTCTTTTAAGTGGTTATCTGCTTGTCGCCACGCTTGATAAGCATTACGTGTCGATTTCAATAGGTTCAAGTGACCTGCGTATTGATCAAGCATGGCCATTTGGTAATCGCTTTTCATTAACTGGTGATGCGCGTGTTGACCATGGATGTTGATCAGCAGTTGTCCAAGTGATTTCAATTGCGAAAGAGGGACAGGGCTACCGTTGATGAATGCACGAGAACGACCTTCTTTTGAGATGGTTCTGCGCAGGATGCACTCACTGCCATCAAGCAATTCGTTGTCTTCTAACCAGCGGGTAGCATGCAGATTGTTCTCAAGTAAAAAAGCGGCACTGACTTCGGTTTTTTCTTCACCTTGTCGAACCATTCCTGCATCGGATCTTCCTCCAAGGCACAGGCCTAAAGCATCGATAGCGATAGATTTACCCGCACCAGTTTCCCCGGTGATTGTTGTCATGCCTTTAGAGAGTTCTAGCTGTAAAGACTTAACAATAGCGAAATTATTAACACTTAAATGAGCCAGCATTTTTATTTACCTGTATAACTGAACAATACTGTATATAAGCCCAGTATATACTGTTTCTTTATACAGTAAAGTCGACAGGTGAAAATTTTTTGCGACAGCTCTCAGAATTGAGCTTGTCTGTAGATCACTGAAACCGCTATAGATTCCCAATTCAGTCGTTCCGCCCTCTTGGGAATGACGATGTGGTGGATTGTCGTAAAGATAGAGGCAGTGGGCTTTTAATCGGCAATAAAAAAGGCTGACGAATGTCGTCAGCCTTTTAAAATCGTTCGCTTTTCAATTAGAACAGCTTACTCGACCAGCCTAGCTTGTTACGTAGAACGTGGTAGTAGTTGTAGTCTTTAGGGTGGATCAGTTTGAGCACATTTGGGCTTTGGTAAATGTGGATCTCATCACCAGGAGAAACAGGCAGTGAGATTTGACCATCGCAGCTCACCTCCTGAGTTCCACGGTTATCAGGCGATACGATAAGCTTAATACGACGCTTGCCATCCACCACTAATGGGCGGCTTGAAAGGGTATGCGGGAACATTGGCACGAGTGAGATAGCATTTAGGCTTGATGACAGGATAGGGCCGCCGCCGGAAAGCGAGTAGGCGGTAGAACCTGTCGGTGTTGAGACGATTAAGCCATCAGAGCGCTGTGAGAAGGCGAAGCTGTCATCGATATACACTTCGAACTCGATCATGTGAGCAACTTGGCCGGGGTGCAGTACTGCCTCATTAAGTGCCGCATTGTGGCTTTTTATCTGGCCGTGACGATGAATTTCCGTTTCAAGTAAGAAGCGCTCTTCTTCCATGAACTCGCCTTTGAGAACATCAGTCAACGCGCTCTGGAAGTTTTCAGGGTTGAGATCGGTTAGGAAACCAAGATTGCCTCGGTTAACACCAATCACTGAAATGTCGAAACGTGACAAGATTCTAGCGGCACCGAGCATATTTCCGTCACCACCGACCACAATGGCGAGATCGGCGCGTTTACCTAACTCAATCAGGCTAGAAAAATGTTCTTTTGGGATGTCGTCTAAAATAGTTGCGAGTCTGTCATCAACAAACACTTGATAACCCTCAGCACTTAACCACTGATAGAGCTCTCTATGAGTCTGAATTGCTTGCTGATCTCGAGGTTTACCGATAATGGCGATGACTTCAAATGGCTTTTTCATAACGTTTCCAAACGAATTAGGCTTGAATCAAAATTCTTCATCCCCATAATAAAGGCAAGTTGAACGTCTATGCGAGTGTTTTATATCAATTTGGGGCGCAAACACGCCTGTCACTTGCATTGAAAACGAATTCTGGAGATATCATGAGCAACGAAGAAAACAAAGTAACCGAAGCAGAGCTAGATCAGATCATCGCTGAAGCTGAGAAAGTTGAAGAAGCTGAACTGAATGAAGACGCTGCTGATGAGCAGGAAGCAAAAATCGCTCAACTGGAAGCTGCACTGCTTTCTAGTGAATCTAAAGTGAAAGAGCAGCAAGATTCTGTTCTTCGCGCGAAAGCTGAAGTTGAAAACATGCGTCGCCGTAGCGAACAAGAAATTGATAAAGCGCGTAAATTCGCTTTGAACAAGTTTGCTGAAGGTCTGCTTCCTGTAATCGACAACCTAGAGCGTGCAATGCAAGCAGCAGACGCTGAAAACGAAGTGGTTAAGCCACTGTATGAAGGTGTTGAGCTAACGCACAAAACGTTCGTAGACACAGTTGCTAAGTTTGGTCTTAAAGAGATCAACCCTGAAGGTGAAGCGTTCAACCCTGAATTCCACCAAGCGATGTCTATTCAAGAAAGCCCAGATCACGAATCGAACACGGTTATGTTTGTGATGCAAAAAGGCTACGAACTAAACGGTCGTGTGGTTCGCCCAGCGATGGTTATGGTTGCTAAGTAATGACGAATTACGTTGCCAAGTGATTGACTGGTGCATTGACTGAGTTAGTCGCAGCGACAAAATAAATCACTGGTTTGCGTAAAATAAAAAGAGAGGTATAGGCCTCTCTTTTTTTGTGCCTATAACTTGAGAGTCCACGTAAATAAGCATCAAAACCGCATTAAGAATGTCGTTCTTTTTATTTCATTCAGATCAGCGATTTAGAGTTTTGTGTTATGAAACTTGTTGTGATTGAGTAAATGTTTTGATGTCACATTTGTGATGTTTTTGTAAATAAATACTTTTAATTGTTATCTTTGTATGTAAAATCCACTGCCATATAGCGATTTTGGTCGCATATATAACTATAAAAGTACAAATTTCAAACACAACAAACTGGAGAAGAACGATGGATAAATCGCTCTCAAGTAAAATTTTTGTAGGCTTGTTCGCCGGTCTACTTATTGGTACTGCTATTCAGTACCTATTCAGCGGTATTGCTATTTTTGATACGTATCTACTTGGCGCTGCCGAAGGTGCTGGTGGTATGTTCGTATCACTTATCAAATTGCTTGTAGTTCCTCTTGTTTACGTATCTATTGTTTGCGGTATTGTTGAGCTAAAAGATATTCGTTCATTTGGTCGTCTTGGTGGTAAAACCTTTGGTCTTTACATTATTAACACCATCATCGCGATTTCAGCAGCGCTAACGATTGGTCTTATTTTCCAACCAGGTGCAGGTGCGAACCTTGCGGGTACGGTTTCTGAGACAATTGCGCTTACAACAACTGAAACACCAGACATCTTCTCTCTTGTTGTTAACATCGTTCCTAGCAACCCTGTAGAAGCGTTCGCAAGCGGCGACATGCTACAAATCATCTTCATGGCAATTTTGACAGGTCTTGCTATTCAAGCGCTTGATTCTCGTGGTGGCCCAGCTATCAAGACATTCAAGATGGCTAACGAAATCATGATGAAGCTTATCGGCCTAGTAATGAGCTTGGCGCCTTACGGTGTATTTGCTCTGATGATTCAACTGGGCGCAACACTGGATGCAGACACGCTAATGTCAGTTGCTGGCTATGTGGCGCTTGTGGTTGCAATGCTTGTGTTCTGGATTTTCTTCTTCTATCCAATGATGGTTGGTTCATTCACTGGTATTTCTCCAAAGCAGTTCCTACGTGCAACTCGTGAGCAAGTTCTATTCTCACTATCTACAGCAAGTTCGAATGCAACAATCCCAGTAACAATGCGTACTCTTACTGACAAACTAAACGTATCTAAGTCAGTAGCAGGTTTCGGTGTACCACTAGGTGCAACCATGAACATGTCTGGTGTATCTATCTACATCGCACTAGCAACTATGTTCGTAGCAAACGCATTTGGTCAGCCAATCAACACTGCTGATATCTTCACTCTTGGTCTAACTATCCTGCTACTGTCTATCGGTGCTGGTGGTGTTCCTGGTGGCGGTGTTGTGATGGTCGGTGTTCTATTGCACCAACTAGGTTTACCACCAGAAGGTCTAGCGATTGTTGCTGCTGTTGACCGTATCTGTGACATGTTCTGTACTTCTTCAAACGTAGTCGGTGATACAGCGGTTAACACTATCGTTGCTAAGTCTGAAAACGAAATTGGCGTTGAAGCTAACGAAGAAGCTGAGCTGCAAAAAGCAGAAGCTTAATTCTTAATTAAGACTCAATAACTGCGAAGCCCCGCTCAACCAGAGCGGGGCTTTTTTATTTCTGCTGTTGGGTACTTTGGGCTGTCTGCTGCTGAGTTAAAAGAGGGGGCTATGTTGGTGCGAAGTCTCATTTTTTCTTTTTACTCGCGCTGAATGGGTCATCAGTTTTCAATATTTAATATAGATCACATATAATAATACAATATTATTTTATTGTTCTGGCAACCTACATTATGACGACATAAAGGAAACCAAATAATGAAGTTGTCTTACCTAAGCTTACTGACTGCTAGCCTCTTAGCGGCTCCCGCTCTTGCTTCTAATCACGATATTGGTCAACAGTTCAATCTTGATCCAGCAAAAGCGCCTGCACAAAACTTCGATTTATCTAAATGGAAAAT
Organism: Vibrio sp. 10N.286.51.B11; assembly: GCF_041469245.1. Lineage (NCBI taxonomy): Bacteria > Pseudomonadati > Pseudomonadota > Gammaproteobacteria > Vibrionales > Vibrionaceae > Vibrio > Vibrio sp. 10N.286.51.B11. The sequence goes on from NZ_JBFRKI010000002.1 coordinate 103,146, forward strand.
TAACCTACCGGAGCTAACGACAGAAGGCTCTAGAAAAGGCAAAACATTGGAGATCGGTAAGCAAGAGTTGTCGAATGTAGACACACCTTACGTTCATCCAAAATGGTTCTACACTGATGCCGAATCTGGCGCGATGGTGTTTGTGGCTCCGAATACAGCACCAACGACACCAAACAGTAAGAATACGCGCAGTGAGCTAAGAGCGATGCTGGCAGACAGCTACTCGGCGCCGAGCAACAATTTCGCGATTTCAAGCCATGAGAATGCAGAAGAGTTTGGTTCTATCGGTGGTCAAATGACGGCAACACTTTCTGTTGATCAGGTGAGTACCAGCGGTAGCTACAAAAAAACAGGCGCATTCTCGGTAGTGATCGGCCAAATTCATGGTTCAGACAATGAGCCACTGAAAATTGTTTACCGCAAGTTGCCAGAACATGAGCATGGTTCGTTAACGTGGAACTATGAGTTAAACCCGCCGACAGAGATGAAAAACGCGAAGGATGAAAACGGAAAGAAACTTCGTAAAGACATTCGCCATGATGTATTTGGTCAATACAATCTGAAAAAAGGCAGCTCGGACCCTGCTGATGGCATCAAGCTAGGTGAAGTGTTCTCATACGATGTGAATATCAAAGATAACATCATGCACTTAACCTTTACTAAGAATCCAAACTCAGCCGATCCTATTGTGAAGACGTATGATGTTGATTTGGCTAAGGGTAAGTATCAGGGGCATGATATCGACCTTGGTTATGGACAGGACTGGATGTACTTCAAGGCGGGCGCATACAATCAATGCAACACTAAGAAGTCGAGCTCAGCCTGTGAATGGCGTGGTATGGAAGCGGGTGATTACACTCAAGCGAGCTTCTACCAGTTAGTGCTCAACCAATAATATGGCTGAATCAGTCACCATTTGAACAATATTTAACTGATTAATATCTATTTGAAAAAGACCTTCCACATGAAGGTCTTTTTTTATGGCATCTGGAATAGGGTTGAGGTTTCAATGTGGCGACAAATGCGAGAGTTTCTCAACATTGGAGCCTTAATTGGCAAGGGATCGGTCACTTTTTACCTTTATGTAAAAAGATACGGGAAAAAATAGATTTTTTTTACTTATTCCCTTGAAAACCAGTTTGCAGCCCTTATCTATGGTGCATACGAAAGCAAATTACATTTGCACTTAAATTTTGTGTATTAGGGTTGAATCCCTGATTACCGCCCCCCACATATGTGGGTATAGCAAAAAACTAATATAGATTATATTTCGGAGATAGCCTGATGGGTCGAATCATTGGTATTGATTTAGGTACTACTAACTCTTGTGTTGCTGTTTTAGACGGCGACAAACCACGCGTACTAGAAAATGCTGAAGGCGAACGCACAACAGCATCGGTAATCGCATACACTGACGGCGAGACGCTAGTTGGTCAACCTGCGAAACGTCAAGCAGTTACTAACCCTCAAAACACGCTATACGCAATTAAGCGTCTAATCGGTCGTCGTTTTGAAGATGAAGAAGTTCAACGCGATATCGAAATCATGCCTTTCAACATTGTTAAGGCTGACAACGGTGATGCATGGGTTGAAGCGCAAGGCCAAAAAATGGCTGCTCCTCAAGTATCTGCTGAAGTTCTTAAGAAAATGAAGAAAACAGCTGAAGACTTCCTAGGCGAAGAAGTAACTGGCGCAGTAGTAACTGTTCCTGCTTACTTCAACGATGCTCAACGTCAAGCAACGAAAGATGCTGGCCGTATCGCTGGTCTAGATGTTAAACGTATCATCAACGAACCAACTGCTGCTGCTCTAGCTTACGGCCTAGACAAGCAAGGTGGTGATCGCACTATCGCTGTATACGACCTTGGTGGTGGTACATTCGATATCTCTATCATCGAAATCGATGAAGTAGAAGGCGAGAAGACTTTCGAAGTTCTTTCAACTAACGGTGACACTCACCTTGGTGGTGAAGATTTCGATAACCGCATGATCAACTACCTAGTAGATGAGTTCAAGAAAGAGCAAGGTATCGACCTTAAAGCTGATCCACTAGCAATGCAGCGTGTTAAAGAAGCAGCAGAAAAAGCGAAAATCGAGCTTTCTTCTACTACTCAAACTGACGTAAACCTACCTTACGTTACTGCTGATGCGACTGGTCCTAAGCACATGAACATCAAAGTGACTCGTGCGAAGCTTGAGTCTCTAGTTGAAGACCTAGTTCAACGTTCTCTTGAGCCACTAAAAGTTGCTCTAGCGGATGCTGACCTATCTGTAGGCGAAATCACTGACGTTATCCTAGTTGGTGGTCAAACTCGTATGCCTATGGTTCAAGCTAAAGTAACTGAATTCTTCGGTAAAGAGCCACGTAAAGACGTGAACCCTGACGAAGCTGTTGCAATGGGTGCTGCTGTTCAAGGTGGTGTACTAGCGGGTGACGTTAAAGACGTTCTACTACTAGACGTTACTCCTCTATCTTTCGGTATCGAAACGATGGGCGGCGTGATGACTAAGCTTATCGAGAAAAACACAACTATCCCTACTAAAGCGGATCAAGTGTTCTCTACAGCTGAAGACAACCAAAACGCAGTAACTATCCACGTTCTTCAAGGTGAGCGTAAGCAAGCGACTTACAACAAGTCTCTTGGTCAGTTTAACCTAGAAGGTATCCAACCAGCACCACGTGGCATGCCACAAATCGAAGTAACATTCGACCTAGATGCTGATGGTATCCTGAACGTATCTGCTAAAGATAAAGCAACAGGTAAAGAGCAGAAGATCACTATCCAAGCATCAGGCGGCCTGTCTGAGGAAGAGATCGAAGCAATGGTACAAGAAGCAGAAGCTAACAAAGAAGCGGACAAAAAGTTCGAAGAGCTAGTAACTGCACGTAACCAAGCTGACCAAATGATTCACGGCACTAAGAAGCAAGTAGAAGAAGCTGGTGAAGCTCTACCTGCTGACGAGAAAGAGAAGATCGAAGCGGCTATCACGGCACTAGAAGAAGTTAAGTCTGGTAACGACAAAGAAGCTATCGACGCTAAAGTTCAAGAACTTATGCAAGCTGCTCAAAAGCTAATGGAAATTGCTCAACAGAAAGCTCAAGCTGAACAAGCAGGTGCTGACGCTGGTGAACAACCTAAGCAAGACGACGATGTTGTAGACGCTGAGTTTGAAGAAGTTAAAGAAGACAAAAAATAATTTCGTCGCAGAGTAGCCTGATTTCGTTATCGGAAGTGTCCACCTACTAACGTAGGCTCCGCGCTTCCACTTAGGACTCAAGCTATCTGCTTAGAAATTTGTCTCAAAGACTTATTATTGCGGGCGTCAGAGGTAACTCTCACGCCCGTAAATTTGTATTTAGACTTGTCGATCTAGATAATAGCTTTATTCGGCATTTCAGCCGGCAGAACTTTTATCTAGATTGATACACAGACTACTGAAGTGATCATTCGGTAGTAGCAATTATTTTGGTGACCTAGAACATGTCAAAACGTGATTTTTACGAAGTATTAGGCGTAAGCCGCGATGCATCAGAGCGCGATATTAAAAAAGCGTACAAACGCTTAGCGATGAAATTCCACCCGGACCGTAACCAGGGTGATGAGACCGCAGCAGATAAGTTTAAAGAAGTAAAAGTAGCGTACGAGATCCTAACCGATTCTCAAAAGAAAGCAGCTTACGACCAATACGGTCATGCAGCCTTTGAACAAGGTGGCATGGGCGGCGGCGGTGGTTTTGGCGGCGGTGGCCAAGGTGACTTCGGCGATATCTTCGGTGACGTATTTGGCGACATCTTCGGCGGCGGTCGTCGTGGTGGCGGTCAACAGCGTGCACAACGTGGTTCAGATCTACGTTACAACATGGAACTTTCTCTAGAAGAAGCGGTTCGTGGTGTTTCTAAAGAAATCGAAGTACCAACACTTGTAGAGTGTGATACGTGTGACGGCAGCGGCGCGAAAGCGGGTTCTTCTGCACAAACGTGTGGTACTTGTCATGGCCATGGCCAGGTACAAATGCGCCAAGGTTTCTTTGCGGTTCAACAGACTTGTCCTACTTGTAACGGTAAAGGCAAGATCATCAAAGACCCATGTAACTCATGTCATGGTCAAGGTCGCAAACAGAAGACGAAAACGCTTAACGTTAAGATCCCAGCAGGTGTTGATACTGGTGATCGCATTCGTCTATCTGGCGAAGGCGAAGCAGGGGAGCACGGCGCTCCAGCTGGCGACTTGTACGTACAAGTACACGTAAAAGAGCACAATATCTTTGAGCGTGACGGCAACAACCTTTACTGTGAAGTGCCAGTAAGCTTCTCTATGGCTGCTTTAGGCGGTGAAGTTGAAGTTCCAACACTAGATGGTCGTGTAAATCTTAAAGTGCCAGAAGAAACACAAACGGGCCGTATGTTCCGTATGCGTGGCAAAGGCGTGAAAGGCGTTCGTGGCGGCGGTGTGGGTGACCTAATCGTTAAACTAGTGGTTGAAACACCGGTTAAGCTAAGCTCTCGCCAGAAAGAACTACTGCGTGAATTCGAAGAAACATGTTGTGGTGAAGCGGCAAGCAAGCACAAGCCAAAGTCTGAAGGTTTCTTCAGCGGTGTTAAAAACTTCTTCGATGACCTAACTAAGTAATCAATTTATTGATGTCTTAGGTTATTGATACTTTAGGTTGTTGATAATATTAGAAAAGCCTGCTCATGTAGCAGGCTTTTTTGTGTTTGTAGGTTAGAGAAAAGAAGCTCATAGAGGAAAGAATTGAGGTTGCACAGATAAATTCTAGAGCCCTTTGGTGGTTGCTCTTGTTACTTCCAACACGCTTCTGGCTCTGAAACGCCAGAATGGTGTAGCTCCAAAATATCGGTCGTCGAATCTAAGCAATCATCGTTTGTTTGTGGTGAGAGTGGTTCAGCTTGAATTGAATAGGTGGAGCTACTCGCAGATATCGCTAGCGTGTACCGGTTAGTATCGGTATCACAAAACAAGCATGTCCCTCCTGAAATTATACTCTCTGCTGCCGATGCATAGTTCCCCGTGTACAAGGTCTCCATCTCCAGTTGCATCTTGGTCATATCGGCCATTGCTGTGACTCGATGCGCTTTGATGACATGGTTTGTATAACTTGGGTAAGCAATTGCACCGAGTATCCCCACGATAGCGACAGCGAGCAATAACTCGATCAATGTCATCCCTCTCATGCTTAAGTTGTTGCTGTTGCATATATTTTTTCGAATCATCGCGAGTAGTTTCCTTTCATAGCTCAGCCCATTCTTCTCCGGTGGTAGCATCGCTGCAAGATTAAATGCGGTTACGCATTGAGTTACATAGGAATTTGGGAAATGACTCGCGGGTTTACTTTGTTAGAGCTGTTAATAACGGTATCGGTACTGTCGATACTGATAGCGACGGCTGCCCCGAGTTTTAGTTCGGTTACTGAAACCGTCAAGATGCAGCGACTCGCCGGAGAGTTGAATGGTTTTCTCATTCAGGCCAAGTCTGAATCGGTCAAAAGGAATCAAGATCTGTGGGTACATTTCTCTATGGATAAAAATGAGGTGCAATCAACCGGAGAGTGGACTGTAAGGTTAAAGCCTACTGAAGACCTTTCTGGTGAAACGTTACTGATGTTGTCGGGTAAACCATTTCGAGATTTATCGTTTTCCCATAACTACACCGGCGCAAGAATCAGCTTTGAGAGTGTTAGAGGAAGGCCTTCCAGGGGGACAATTTATCTATTCCCTAATGGTACTTCCACTGATCGACTTTTGATCAAGCTATCTAGCCCGCCAGGACGAATTAAGGTATGCGGCGAGTCGAGCGCTCAGTATGGCTATTATGCGTGTTAAGCCGATAGTGGCAGCGCCTAACAAGCAACGAGGAACATCACTGATTGAATTGATGGTGGCCTCTGTGATTGGTGTGTTCGCGATTTCTATTATTGGCAGTGTGTTTATTACGGGGCAGAGAATCGCCAAAGATAAAGGCATCGAGCTATTACTGCTACAAAATCTAACCAGCACCATGCAGGTGATGAAAGAGGATATCCAACGAGCAGGCTACGATGGTTCAAACGGCGATTCCATAAAGCTATCCGGTGCGAGTAATACTATCCAAGTGAGTGGCGCTATTGCGGTTGGTTTTGTTTACTTCCGAGAGGGCTCAAGCGCAAGTAAAGAACATCGAAATATCGTTTACAGAAAAAATGGAACCAAACTGCAAATATGTGAGAAGGGCACCACTGTATCGGAGGCAATTCCTACATTTCATGAGGTTACTGGATGTTACTCACTGTTCGATGACAACCTCATTGATGTTGATGAGTTCAGCATTAATTCCCAAGTATTGGAGCAGAATTCTATCAAGAGCACGCTCACTGATATCAGTATTACAGCGTCAATCCCAACCGCAGGTGTTTCCAAATCTGTTTCGGTTTCCGTTAAGCAGAGGAACTGGCAATGATGATATTTAAAAAGCAGCGTGGTGTGGTGACGTTATTGATTACGTCAGTGCTTTTAATTGGTGCTTTAGTGGTGACATTAGGCACGTATCGCAGTGTATTCCATCAAATTAAAGTCGCACAGAATGAAGTGCAGGGCAGACAAGAACACTGGCGATCGGAAGGAGGCTTGGAGTGTGGCTTCACTTACATCGCTGAAAATGATCTGACAGCTATTCCCAATGATTTAATGGATTATTGTCAGCAGTCGAAAGTCGTTACGTTGGGATCAGAAGCACTCACGCCAAATATATTGGTGTCGAGTTCTGAGTCTTTATCGCTGAACAAAGAGATTAGTTTTGTAGACGCTTCGGGATTAGGAGTAATGCAAACCAATTCGAGTTTAGAATTTATTTCTGATCACAATATCGATATTAATCCTGATATTGCTCTTACTGCTGTTGATGGTATTAACGAGTGTGTATCGGTTCGATTTTTAGATAGTGTTATCTATAAGCAAAAGGGAGGAGGACGTTTGAAGACCATTACTCCAGAGTCACCTCCTTTTTCTACGTTTGAGTCTTGCCAACAAACCACCAATATTAGCAATGATGCAACCATCGACTCCGTTGGGGCGCTGCCTTCAAACTCTTTTCAATCAGATTTCAAATTCGATCCGGATATCGATACGTTCTCTAATTATTTTGGCGTGCCAAAGACGTCAGAGAACATTGACCAAATTAAGCTTGATTATCATGTTATAGACCTTATTGATCGGACAGTAGTCCCCCCTAAGCATATTGACTTGGTTGATGGTGAATATGAAGGAAATAAGTGTAGCAAAGCCATTAATGATGCCTTTTCAAGTGGGGAGAATAAGGTATGGGTTATAGGTGATTGCGTCGTTTATTCACCTGCGATTAATGTAGTTGAACCTATCCCAGGGGTTATTACGCCTCGCTCTTTAGTGATTCAGGACGGCATCGTTGCGAATGGTAACGCGAGCGTATTTGACGGGGCTTTTTATCATCTAAATGATATGACCGTATTCGATAACACTAACTCTCCCGATACTGATACCGACCTACTGAGTGGTTTGTGGGCTAAAGTTCCAGATACAATTCCTATTACTGATTTAGTACAGAGTAATTCGGTTTATATTGGATTTGCTTCTTTTTTCCCTAAAGGAGGGATGTTCTTTGATTCCGTTGGTGGGTTATCGACAATTCAGGGTTCAATCAATTTGGATTATACCGGTGAATACAACCCTCATAGCACTCCTTTAAAAGCGAAGTGGAAGCGAGGATCATGGAATGATTTCTAAGAACTCAGGTTTTAGCTTGATAGAGGTTCTTATCTCTTTTCTGTTGATTGGTGTTGCCTCACTAGGGCTGGTTAAATTGCAGATCTACGCTGAACAAAAATCGGATTTTGCGCTCCACAGCGTAGAGGCGCTGCATTTTGCTGAAAGGCAGATGGAGTATTATCGAACTCGGGCGTCTAATGTGAGTGGAGCGGTAAGTTTAATTCCTTTTTCGGAACTAAATCAGGCGAGTCATTGTCTCAACATAGCAAGTTCAGATCCTTTATCCGGTTTGTCGGGTTCTGCCTATGCCATGACCTGTGAAGTGACTAATGCAAACGGTGCTCTGTCTAGCGCATTAAAAAGCATTACTGTCACAATTGCATGGCAAGATCGTATGAACCACGCACAAAGTATTTACCTCGAAACTATGCTCTCCAAATACAGTGAGTTTGATTGACCCTCAAGCAAACGTTTACTGCATGCCAAGGCTCATGCTACCCCTTTTACTGATAATTTTCACTCCTCGGACATTGTTTACGTGCCAGTTAAAACTCTGTATATGGAATGGTATGTTTTGTGTTTTTATATTGTTGCTGTTGTATGGTATTTTTGCAAAATATGTCTCCATTTATGGAAAATAAGATGGAATCTTGTGCTTTTTAATGACGACTTTAATAGAATATGTGCTGCACCAATAGGCCATGGTCCAAACTTATATTAGGCCTAAACAAACAACATCACATATGGAGTTACCATGAGTAACCAAGCCGTAAAAAAAGCACCATCGACTGAGAAGATCAGTGGAATGGACCGCTTTCTAAACTTCATTGAACGCGCCGGCAACAAAATTCCAGATCCAGCAATTCTGTTCTTCTGGGCTCTAGTTATTGTATGGGTAGCATCTGCACTTTTGTCGAATCTTTCATTCGATCTAATCAACCCTCAAACGGGTGCTGCTCTAGAAGTTAACAACCTACTCACTGGTGAAGCGCTTGCTAGCTTCCTCGCGAATATGGTTACCACGTTCACAGGTTTCGCGCCTCTAGGCATCGTACTTGTTGCTATGCTAGGTGTTGGCGTTGCAGACTCTTCAGGCTTCATTACGACAGGCCTTAAGAAGATGCTTAATTTCACGCCAGCTAAGCTATTAACGCCAATGCTAATCTTGGTTGCTATCGTGTCTCACACAGCAGCAGATGCAGGTTACGTTCTAGTCATTCCTCTTGGCGGCATCATCTTCCACGCAGCGGGTCGTCACCCTCTAGCGGGTATTGCAGCAGCGTTTGCTGGTGTATCAGGTGGTTTCTCAGCGAATTTCATTCCTTCAGGTATTGATCCGCTACTAGCAGGTTTCACTCAAACAGCGGCAAACGTTCTTGACCCTGCATATGTGATCAACCCTCTAGCGAACATTTTCTTTACTGGTTTGTCTTCAATTCTAATTGTGGCAATTGGTTGGTACGTTACAGAGAAAATTATCGAGCCTCGTCTTGCTAATACGCCTGTAGATGAAGATGCAGAACAAGCACCTGATCTAGGTACGTTCACAGCCATTGAATCTAAAGCATTCAAATTCGCTGGTTGGGCAATGGTTGCCGGTATTGGTCTGCTTATCGCGGCTCTAATGCCTGAAAACTCAGCACTTCGTTCACCTGAAGGCGAATTAACGGCGTTCTCAGCACCAGTAATGAAGTCTATCGTTCCTCTGATCTTCATCCTGTTTATTATTCCGGGTATCGTCTACGGCCGTGTAGCGGGTACATTCAAGAATAGTAATGATGTTATCAAAGCAATGTCTGAGACGATGGCAACGATGGGCGCATACATTGTAATGTCGTTCTTCTGTGCTCAGTTCCTATCTGCATTCGCTCAATCAAACATCGGTACTATGCTGGCACTTTACGGTGCTGAAGGCTTGAAAGCGATGGACCTTCCAGGTGAAGCAACGGTTGTTGGTATGATTCTACTAACGGCTGCAGTTAACCTTCTTGTTGGTTCTGCTTCAGCTAAGTGGGCACTGATTGGTCCTATCCTAGTTCCAATGCTAATGGTTGTGGGTATCTCTCCTGAGCTATCTCAAGCGGCTTACCGTGTAGGTGACTCTGTGTCTAACATCATCTCTCCACTAATGGTGTTCTTCCCACTGGTTGTTGTTTACTGTCAGCGCTACGTTAAGTCGACAGGTATCGGTACTCTAGCTTCTCTAATGATGCCATTCTCGATTGCGATGTTAATCGGTTGGTCTATCTTCTTGCTAGCTTACTGGGCTCTTGGTATCCCACTAGGTATCCAAGCACCTTACACTTACACAATGTAAGATTGAACTAAGCAAAACTAAGCTTTATTCATTGCTAAGCCCGCACCGAAATGTGCGGGCTTTTTTTCGCTATTTTTTCCGTTTTTTATATCCAAGGTTTTTATATCCAAAACTTTCTATATCCAAAACTTTTTATATTCAAAATAAAGGCACTCAGCTTATACTCCGGATTACGGCTAATTGTTGGCCGGTAAATTTAGGAAATCCAAGCCACATGAAAATTCTGCTTTTAGTAGGGTTAATTGTTTTAAATGGTCTGTTTGCCATGTCTGAGATTGCATTGGTAGCAGCAAAAAATAGTCGGCTGAAACGCTTAGCCGAAAAACACCGCTCCGCTCAGGTTACTCTTGATCTCAAAGAAAACCCAACCCGCTTCCTCTCTACAATCCAAATCGGTATCACGGTAATCGGCCTACTCAGCGGGATTGTGGGTGAGGCGACGCTATCGGCTCCACTAGCCGTTCAACTTGAACTGTGGGGACTAGACCCAACACAAGCGAACATCTTGTCTACTGCGGTTGTGGTGGTAGGTATTACTTATTTCGCTATCGTTGTCGGTGAGTTGGTACCAAAGCGTTTTGCTCAGTCTCAAGCTGAAAACATTGCTGTGTTAGTCGCGCTGCCAATCTTCTGGTTATCTAAAATCGCGACGCCGTTTGTGTTTGCGTTGTCGGCTTCAACGGAAGGTATTCTTAAGTTGATGGGCCGAGGCGGTGAAGAAGATAGCGTTACCGAAGATGATATCCATGCACTTGTGAAAGAGGGCTCAGAATCGGGTGTGATTGAACGCGGCGAACAAGAGATGATTCGTAATATCTTGCAGCTTGATGATCGTCTTGTGAGCTCATTGATGACTCCGCGTCGAGACATCGACTTTCTGGATGTCGACCAACCCGTTGAGCAGATATTAAAGAAACTGCGTTCATCAAAACACAGTGTGTTTCCATTGTGCCAAGATCACCTCAATAAAGTGGTGGGTACAGTGTCAGCCAAAGCCTTGCTGAATCAGGCGGGCAATCTAAGCATTCAAGTGATCATGGGGCTGTCTCGCTCGCCGATCTATGTTCCAGAATCGATGAAAGCTCTGCGTCTACTTGGCTACTTTAAAGAGTCGGGCACCGAGATGGCATTCATTGTCGACGAGTATGGCGATGTTCAAGGTCTTGTGACTCATTACGATATTCTTGAGGCGATTGCTGGCGAGCTATCGAATAATCCGAACGATCTTTGGACCGAGCAAGTGGAAGACGGTTTGTTGGTGGATGGATTGATTCCTATCAGTGAACTGAAAAACCGTTTAGAGCTATCGGATTTTGAGGGCGAAAGCGAGAGCTTCCAAACGCTGAATGGCCTTGTGACATGGTTAATAGGGCGCTTACCGGATGCAGGCGAAGTTGTTCAATACCAGCAGTGGCAGTTTGAAATTATCTCTGTTGAGAACAATCGCATTGTGAGTATCAAAGCGACGCCAATAGCCGATGACATAGAAGACGCTAATAGCTAACAGTTCGACCAACCAGCAAGCGGCAATGGTTCATTGTCTGTTGTTGTCTATTACCTCTTTATTGTTCATTATCTCTAAGATTAGGTATGCTTCACCGCATACCTATTTTCGTTTTTATCCTTTGTTTCTGGAGTTCCCTTTGTCAGACCATCAATTCACCCCTCAAGATGAAATCTTCATGCGACGCGCCATCGAGGTGGCTACGCAAGCAGAGAGCGAGGGAGAGGTTCCTGTTGGTGCAGTATTAGTAAAAGATGGGGAGATTATCTCTGAAGGATGGAACCGTTCGATTGGCAGCCACGATGCTACGGCACACGCAGAAATTGAAACCTTGCGTAAAGCCGGTCAAGCCTTAGAAAACTATCGGCTACTCGATACCACTTTATACGTTACGCTAGAGCCTTGCCCAATGTGCGCAGGTGCCTTGCTACACAGCCGAGTAAAGCGCATTGTGTTTGGTGCTCCAGACTTAAAAGCAGGCGCTGCAGGTACAGTGTTGAATTTGTTTGAAAGCCAGGCCTCATACCACTATGCCGACGTTGAACATGGTTTGTTAGAGGAAGAGTGCCGTGAGCAATTACAAGCGTTTTTCAAGCGTCGTAGAAAAGAGATAAAAGAGAAGCGAAAGCAAGAACGTCTGTTGGAAGAGCAGCGTTTAGAAGCAGAGATGAAGGCTGGCAATAAGAAATAGCAGCGTACTTTCGGCACTCTCTATCGCAAGAGTGCCAAGCAAACTGACTGAGTAACTACATTTACTCAGCAATCATCTGCATGAAAGCGCGATTGCGCCAAATGATCTTCTTCTTATTATTTGAAAGCATACGCTTACGACGGTTTGCAGCAACGGTCTTATCAAGGCGTTTCGATTTCAGTTTCTTCATCATTTCAATGATTTCCTATTTGTCGTCTGACTTTTTAGTTTGGACTAACGATTTAATTATAGTGTTATTCGTTTGTTTGGCCTGTCGCACGCTTGGCTTAAATAGAAAAGCAGTTCTAGTCTAAAGCCAGCATTGCAGTGCAACAGAGCATAATCTTGATTGTGGTGTGCCGTTATAAGGTTCGATTGTTACTGCAATATGACACTCTAGATCTCATCATCATTTTCTTGCCTGCTTCCCTTATCCCTTAGTGACGAAAGAAGAGTCGAAAAAAGACAATAAAAAAGAGCAATGCTAGATGGCATTGCTCTTTTGGGTTTTACTGTGAAGGCTCAGAACTGCTTACTGTCGACTGAGCTGCGCTGATACTCGATTCAGCACCTGAGGTTTCTAAAGGTGGGATCACCACCAAACCTTCAAGGGTCGCTTCTTGTTCTTTATTGCGCTTATTTACATGGCCAATAATGCTTTGGTAATAACGGCGAATGTTTTCAACGTAGTTTCTCGCTTCATCACCACGCGCATACCCATATCGAGTTTGGCTGTAGTACTTCTTCTGTCTTAACAGAGGTAATCTGTCTTTCACATCGCCCCAAGCATCAGGATCTCCTCCTTGTGCCTTCGTGAGGCGACGCGCGTCCATCATGTGCCCGTAACCGACATTGTATGAAGCAAGTGCAAACCAGATCTTTTCGTGTTGAGTGATTGAATCTGGTACTCGGTTCACGATACGACGCAGGTACTCAACACCGCCTTGTACCGACTGGTTCGGGTCGAGACGGTTGGTTACCCCAACACTCTTCGCGGTGGGCAGTGTCAACATCATCATGCCACGAACACCCGTTGGTGAGCGCGCAACAGGGTTCCAGTGTGATTCTTGGTAGGCCAAAGCGGCAATCAAGCGCCAATCAAATTCTTGAGAGTACCTTTGAAATAGCGGCGACCATTTTGGCAACTTGCTGTCCAGTGCGCGGATAAAGGCACGAGTATCAACGTAGTCAAAAGTGCCGATGTGGCCGATGTATTTCTCTTCTAGTGAAGCCAGTTCACCAGACTGTTTTAGGTTACCGAAGAACTCAATCAGCAAAGCATACAGGCTTTCATCTTCCGATCTATTTAGGTACCAAGAGATAGGTTGGTCTTCTGTCAGTTCAAAAGCCAAAGCTACGTCTGGGTATAAACGTTGTGCCAGTGACAGCTCAATTGAGTCCGCAACCGTAAATAAGCGCTCGCCAGTCGATACTTCTTTGAGCAGGTCGTTGATATCAGCATTGCCGACCGCATCATAGATAAAGTCATCGTGTGTTTTCTGCAGCTGCTTTAGTGTTGGCTCAAAGTGCGAGTCTTTCACCACAACCAAAGAGGGCGTCAGCGTCTCGCTTGATACCGCAGCTTCTGATTCAGCTTGTGCTTTTACAAACTCAGCCTGACGCTCATTCTCAAAATTGATCAATTGCTCAAGGTTTCTTGGGCGCCATTGGCCCTTTTTGTACACGACCTGTTGGCTTACATAGTAATAAGCAGGTGCGGCGCGATAAGCTCGTGTCAGTTTGTTGTTTTGCGTTAAGCCGGTCGCGATAAGATCGATTTCGCCTTTCTGCAGTGCAGGGAACAAGCCAGACAAACGGTAAGCGGGTTTAACCTCAAGCTTTACACCAAGCTCCTGCGCAAATTCACGAGCTAATTCGTAATCCAAGCCAGCAGGACCATCAGGACCGATGTAATAAGAGAGTTGGTTATTTAGGGTGCCGACACGAAGAACGCCACGATCTCGTATCTGCTCAAGGACACTTTTAGGTTCAGATTCAATCTGGCATCCAGCCAACCCAAATAGGGCGATGGCGAGCAGAAGGAACTTAGACGAAAAGATGAGCGTAAATTTAGGCATCAAAATGAAATCTCGAAAAGTGGAAGCTCCTTTATACCAAACCCCGCAAGGCTGGCAAAGCAGGTTTAATTAAACAGTTGTAAAAGTGGTGATAAATGCAGCAAAAGTACCATTTACGCAGAAAGATAAAAAAAATCACGCAAACGGTTGCTTTTGGTGTTACGTCACAAAAAGAAATGCTTTATAATGCGCTCGCATTGAAGAGGTGGGATCGGCATAGGTTTTTAAACCTTCGGGAATAGCTTCGAAGAAAACAGTTAGGTTTTTCCTTTAACCCACTGAATTTATTCCAATACTACCTTAATCAACTGCATAAGAGACGTAAGCACATGAGAATTTTGCGTGGCTCCCCAGCTCTATCTGAGTTTCGTGTTAACAAGCTTTTAGAGCTTTGTCGTGAATTAAGCTTACCTGTAACAGGTATTTACGCTGAGTTTGCCCACTTTGCTGATCTAACGGCAGACCTAGATGAGTCTGAAGTTGAGAAGCTAGAAAAGCTACTGACTTACGGTCCAACGATTGAAGAGCATGAACCTGAAGGTTTACTGCTGCTTGCAACGCCACGCCCAGGCACTATCTCGCCTTGGTCTTCAAAATCAACAGATATCGCACACAACTGCGGACTGGCTAAAGTGTCACGTCTAGAGCGCGGTACTGCTTTCTACATTGAAACCTCTGCTGAACTTTCTGAACTTCAACTTGTTGAGCTGAAAGCAATCCTGCACGACCGTATGATGGAAGTGGTTTTCACTGACTTCGAATCAGCGGCGGCACTATTTACCGTTGCTGAGCCTGCTCCTTATGCGGAAGTTGACCTACTAACTGGTGGACGTAAAGCGCTTGAAAAAGCAAACGTTACCCTAGGTCTTGCACTTGCAGAAGATGAGATTGATTACCTTCTTGAAAGCTTCACTGAGAAGCTAGGTCGTAACCCGACTGACATCGAGCTAATGATGTTTGCACAAGCGAACTCAGAGCACTGTCGTCACAAGATATTTAACGCTGATTGGACTATCGATGGCGTTAAGCAAGAAAAATCATTGTTCAAGATGATTAAGAACACCTTTGAAACGACACCAGAGCACGTTCTGTCTGCTTATAAAGATAACGCAGCGGTAATGACTGGTTCTGAAGTTGGTCGTTTCTTCCCAGATCCAGAAACTCGCCAGTACAACTACCACCAAGAAAAAACACACATCTTGATGAAAGTTGAAACGCACAACCACCCAACGGCAATCTCACCGTGGCCAGGCGCATCGACAGGTTCAGGCGGTGAAATCCGTGATGAAGGCGCAACCGGTATTGGTGGTAAGCCCAAAGCGGGTCTTGTTGCTTTCTCTGTATCTAACCTTAAGATCCCGAACTTCGTTCAACCTTGGGAAACTGACTTTGGTAAGCCAAGCCGTATCGTTACTGCTCTGGATATCATGCTTGAAGGTCCTCTTGGTGGCGCGGCATTCAACAACGAATTTGGTCGTCCAAACCTACTTGGCTACTTCCGTACTTACGAAGAGAAAGTAAACTCTCACGCAGGTGAAGAAGTGCGTGGTTACCACAAACCAATCATGCTAGCTGGTGGTCTTGGCAACATCCGTGATGAGCACGTTCAGAAGAAAGAGATCCCGGTAGGTGCAAGCCTAATCGTTCTAGGTGGTCCTGCGATGAACATCGGCCTTGGCGGCGGTGCGGCATCTTCAATGGATTCTGGTTCTTCTTCTGAAGATCTTGATTTCGCTTCTGTACAACGTGAAAACCCAGAGATGGAGCGTCGTTGTCAGGAAGTTATCGACCGTTGTTGGCAGCTTGGTGATGCG
This sequence comes from Vibrio sp. 10N.286.51.B11, assembly GCF_041469245.1. NCBI lineage: Bacteria > Pseudomonadati > Pseudomonadota > Gammaproteobacteria > Vibrionales > Vibrionaceae > Vibrio > Vibrio sp. 10N.286.51.B11. Next base: position 119,288 of record NZ_JBFRKI010000002.1, read on the forward strand.
AACCCAATCGCATTTATCCACGATGTGGGCGCGGGCGGTATCTCTAATGCTCTTCCTGAGCTAGTCGACGATGGCGAGCGTGGCGGTATCTTTAATCTACGTGACGTGCCAAACGATGAGCCGGGCATGAGCCCACTTGAGATCTGGTGTAACGAATCTCAAGAGCGTTATGTAATGGCGGTTGCTGATAAAGACATGGCAACGTTCGACGCGATTTGTAAGCGTGAACGTGCACCGTACGCAGTGGTTGGTAAAGCAACTGAAGAACGTGATCTGAAATTAGAAGATTCACACTTCGACAACACGCCAATCGACATGCCAATGGACATCCTATTAGGTAAAACACCTAAGATGCACCGTGACGCGAAAACGCTAAAAGCTAACAACCCTGCGATTGACCGTTCTGGCATCGAGATGAACGAAGCGGTTGACCGTGTTCTTCGCTTGCCAACAGTCGCTGAGAAAACATTCCTTATCACCATCGGTGACCGCTCGGTAACAGGCCTTGTAGCTCGTGACCAAATGGTTGGTCCATGGCAGGTTCCTGTTGCTAACTGCGCAGTAACAGCGGCAAGCTACGACTCTTACCACGGTGAGGCTATGTCTCTTGGTGAGCGTACGCCAGTGGCACTTCTAGACTTCGGCGCATCGGCTCGTCTAGCGGTTGGTGAAGCAATTACTAACATCGCAGCGACCAACATCGGCGATATCAAACACATTAAACTGTCGGCTAACTGGATGTCTCCAGCAGGTCACCCAGGTGAAGATGCAGGTCTTTACGAAGCGGTTAAAGCGGTTGGTGAAGAACTATGTCCAGCTCTGGGTCTAACTATCCCAGTGGGTAAAGACTCAATGTCGATGAAGACTAAGTGGGAAGAGAATGGCGAGCAGAAAGAAGTAACGTCTCCGCTATCTCTTGTTATCACTGCGTTTGCACGTGTTGAAGATGTTCGTAAGACGATTACTCCTCAGCTTCGCACCCCTGATAACCTTGAAGGACTAGGTAATACAAGCCTAGTTCTTATCGACCTAGGTAACGGCAAAAACCGTATGGGTGCAACAGCACTTGCACAGGTTTACAAGCAGCTTGGTGACAAGCCAGCAGACGTAGACAACGCAGCGCAACTAAAAGGTTTCTACGAAGGCGTTCAAGCACTTGTAGCGAACGACCAAGTTGTCGCTTACCACGATAAAGGCGATGGTGGTCTATTCGTAACGCTAGCAGAAATGGCATTCGCAGGTCACTGTGGTGTTAATGCAAACATTGAAGCGTTAGGTGAAGACACGCTAGCAGCACTGTTCAACGAAGAGCTAGGTGCAGTAATCCAAGTCCGTAACGACGACCTAGACGCAGTACTTTCTACTCTTGCAGCTAACGGTCTAGAAGCATGTTCTCATGTGATTGGCTGCGTTGTTGGTGAAGGGGAAGCATCAGATGAACTAGTGATTAAGTCTGGCGAGTCTGTAGTGATTGAACGTAACCGTACTGAACTACGTACAATCTGGGCTGAGACAACGCACAAGATGCAAGGTCTGCGTGATAACCCAGTATGTGCTGACCAAGAACATGAAGCGAAGAAAGACAACTCGGACCCAGGTCTGAACGTGAAACTGAGCTTTGACGTAAACGAAGACATCGCAGCACCGTTCATCAACACAGGTGCTAAGCCTAAGATGGCGATTCTACGTGAGCAGGGTGTTAACTCTCACGTTGAAATGGCAGCAGCATTCGACCGTGCAGGCTTCGAAGCAACTGATATTCACATGAGCGACATCCTTACGGGTCAAGCAGTTCTAGAAGAGTACAACGGCCTTGTGGCTTGTGGTGGCTTCTCTTACGGTGACGTACTAGGCGCTGGTGAAGGTTGGGCTAAGTCGGTTTTGTTTAATGACTCGACTCGTGACCAGTTTGAAAACTTCTTCAAGCGTGAAGATACCTTCTCTCTAGGTGTGTGTAACGGTTGTCAGATGTTGTCTAACCTACGTGAACTTATCCCTGGTGCAGAGTACTGGCCACGTTTCGTTCGCAACGAATCTGAGCGCTTTGAAGCACGTTTCAGCCTAGTAGAAGTTCAGAAGTCAGATTCTGTATTCTTCAACGGCATGGAAGGTTCTCGTATGCCAATCGCTGTTTCTCACGGTGAAGGCCGCGTAGAAGTACGTGATAACGACCACCTAAACGCGATTGAAAACTCAGGTACGGTTGCTCTACGTTACGTTGATAACAACGGTAACCAAACGCAGCAATACCCGAATAACCCGAATGGTTCGCCAAACGCTATCACAGGTTTAACAACGACTGACGGCCGCGTGACAATTATGATGCCTCACCCAGAGCGTGTATTCCGTACGGTTGCAAACTCTTGGTCTCCGGAAGGTTGGGGCGAGAATGGCGCTTGGATGCGTATGTTCCAAAACGCACGTAAGAACGTGGGTTAATTGAAAACGATTTAAACAGTGTTATCGGGACAATAACCACAAGCGCAGATCGAAAGGTCTGCGCTTTTTTTGGTGGTGAGTGTGGTGTAGGGATCACCGTATAGTGGATGTGTGTATAACAAACTTTTGGACAGAAATGAGTTTTGGAAAATCAAACATTAGCAAATGACTAATAACTTCAGGTATGACAAATAACTAAACCTGATAGAAAAACTGCCACCAAAGAGCAAAAGACAAGACCTGACCCTATTGTTTTTTGTACGCAAAAAAACAGCAGTCAGTGATAGGGTTTAATCGCCAAATAAATTCTACGCAAACTACCATTTTCATGCCGGGCTAAATGACATGGTTCAGCATGCACTCCCAAGGGCCTCAAAGGGAAGATTGAGCACCTTCTGCCCATTTGGTCAGCTTTAAATCGTCCAAAATAAGCAGCACGCAAGGCACAACAATTGACGCTAGTAACGTAGCCGAGACTAAGCCAAACGCAATACTGGCAATTAACGGGATCAGAAATTGCGCTTGCGTACTGGTTTCGGTTAACAGTGGAAGCAATCCTGCAAATGTGGTTAACGAGGTGATAAATATCGCTCTAAATCGGTCACGTACCGCCTCTCGACAAGCGTCTATCAAGCGCTCGCCTTGGGCGATATTCTTCTTAATAAAATTGACCAACAGAATGTTATCGTTAACGACGATACCCGCTAAGGTAGCAAAGCCAACCAAGCTTGGAATAGTCAAATCGAACCCCATGCCCAAGTGCCCCCATACCACACCAATCCAGCCCATAGGGATTGCCAGCAGCACAGCAATCGGTTGAGTGTAGCTTTGTAACAGGAACACTAAAATAAGATAAATCCCCACCACGCCAAGAGCAAAGAAGGTCGCCAGCGAGGAGCCCGTATCTGAGCTTTCTTTATCCTGACCTTGCGAGGTGAAGGTGATGTCTGGGAATTTGTGTTGAGTTTGCGAGACAAATTCGCTATTGAACTGCAGCATGATTTCACGCGCATTGGCAACCCGCGTATCGATATTGCCTTGCACAACCACAGTGTTCATCCCATTAATGCGGTGAATTCGCGAGAAGGCTTGTTTTCTGTCAAACGTCGCAACACTTGATAATGGAACTAGGGTTCCATTGCCTGCCGTCACCATCAAGTTATTCAACTCATACAGGCTAGCTTGGTGCGTAAACTCATCCAGTCTCACACTAATATCCACCAGCTCGCCTTGTTGGAAAACCGTCAGATCAGTACTGCCTTTTACCGCGCTGCGCAGCGTTTGAGCAATGTTGGAAGCATTAACTCCCATCACGCCAGCTTCATCTTTAAGGTTAACGTGAAATTCGGTTCTGCCCTCACGCAGATCGGTGGAGAGGTTATAGACACCGTCAAATCCCTTCAACCATTTCATCAGCGAGCGGCTGACTTGATTGAGCTCTTGTAACGACTCACCCTGAACCCGAATATCAATGCCATTGCCAGCAATGCCCCGTTCTTTATCGGTAAACTTGAGTGAAACCACATCCGCCTTAGGGCCTACTTTTTGTTTCCAATCTTGGATCAGATCTTTAATGCTCTGCTGCCTAAATTGCGCTGGCAATAGATCGGCACTGACGGTTGCCATATGCGGCCCCGACTCATTAGCATCAGCATTTGAGTTGAACATGATCGTGGTGCTCGCGACCAAAGGTTTTGAGCTTGGGTATTTCTCTGCGTATTCTTGGTTGAGTTCATCAAGCGCGTTTGAAACCTTCTCCACCACCGCCTCTGTCTGGCTCAGTAAACTGCCTTGAGGGAGCAAGATACGCGCCTGCAGCACATCACTTTCCAAGGCAGGCATGGCTTTGAATTTCAGCCAACCTGACGAAATGGAAGCGGTTGAAATCATCACCACCATCACCAATATCCCTACTGAAAGATAAGGTGCATTCATCGCCTTGACACTCACTGGCACAAAGAATCTGTCTCTGATGTTTTCAAAACCGGCAATGAACTTGTCCCGTATAGGATTAGAGCGAGATTCAGTATGGCTATGTGCCAAATGAGACGGCAAGATCAAGAAAGCTTCTATCAGACTAACAAGCAAGGTAATCAATAACACGATGGGAATATAGCGTAGTACTTCGCCCATCTTGCCTGTGAGAAACATCAGCGGCCCTATCACCATGATGGTGGTAGCAAACGATGCAATCACACCTGGGAAGACTTGTTTGGTACCTTCAACTGCAGCGTCAAACGCGGGTAGCCCTTGTTGCCTCTTGGCAGCGATGTTTTCTGCAATGATCAACGAGTCGTCCATTAGCAGACCAATCGCGACAATCAGCCCGACCAGCGTCATCATATTCAGGGTATAACCGAGAAGTTGTATCGCAAAAATGGCGCCAAGGAATGAAACCGGCAGCCCCATGGTGACCCAAAAGCTAAAGCGAATATTAAAAAACGCCCACAACATCAAAAATGCCAGTGCTAATCCCTGTGCGCCATTGCTGGTGAGGATTCTCAGACGCTCAATAATATTGGTGCTGGAATCTTGGGTGATGGTTAAAGCGACGCCTTCAGGGGCTCTCGCCTGTTCTTTTTCAACGATGCTGACGATCGCATCTTTGACCGTTAAGGTATCTTGAAATTGCGTTTTGGACACCTGAAGCAAAGCGGCACGCTGACCATTGAACAGGATTTGATTTTCATCGCTAGTGAACTTCTGCTGAATAACGGCAACATCACCGAGGCGAACCTGAGTCCCCGTCTCACTGGATTTAATCACGATATTTTCGAAGTCTCTGACGTTGCTGCCTAAGTGGTCGAAGCGGACGCTGATCTCTTCCAAGTCATTACTAAATACGCCAGCAGGAGTGCTGATACTTTGCTGTTGTACTAGATTGGACAAGTCGGACACACTCAGGCCGTACTGCTGCAACTTCCACTGCGATACGCGAATTTCTATTTCTTGATCCGCAAAACCGCTCACGGTCACCTGAGCGATCAATGAGCTCTCTTTTAACTTGTGCTTAATTTGTTGGGCATAGAGATATAAGTCCCTATCTGACATATTGCCGGTAATCGCGACACTGGCCACCGTTGCCACTCGGTCCAGTTTCGACACCGTGATCTGCTCAACTCGATCCGGAAAATCACTGATGGCGTTAACCTGCTGTTGAATATCGCTGGTTAAAGTGTCAATGTCTTCATCATCGCCGATTTCCACATTGGCGATGACCAAACTCTCTCGGGCATCACAGCTTAACTCTTTAATTCCACTCAGCTTATCGAGAGAATCTTCCAACGGGTAACACACTTCTTCCATCATCTCAAAAGGTGACGCGCCCGGATAAACGATCCGAACCTCAATATTTTTGGTCGGCGTCAACGGAAAAGTGTCTTTCTGCAGTTTGGGCAAGGCAAAAGCCCCTAACAGCAGTACCGCCATCATCAGGACATTGGCGCCAGTGGTGTGCCGAGCAAAAAAAGCGATCATAATTTGCCCTCTTTCTGAATCGCGTTTAGGGCTTTAAATCCGCTCTGCGTATCCAACCAAAGGCCGATTTTCTCATCCGGTTGCGGTTGTAAAGCCATCCCCTCAACGGCGGGTGAAAGTTTACTTAGCACAACCACATCACCGAATTCCACGCCAGATTTGATCACCGCAACCTGCCCTTGGACGAAATCTATCCTGACAGGTTTGCTTTTCAGTTTACCTTCAGAGACAGTGTAAACTTTACCATCATGGATGGCGTTTATCGGTAGCAAGACTTGTTGCTCCATCATTGGTGCTTTAATCGTGACTTTAACGAAAGTCCCACGAATAAGTGGTGGCTTCTCCCCGGGAATGGCTTGCTGATAGGGCTGATTTACTTGTGCAACCAGGCTTTGGCTTTGAGTCTGAGCATCGATTTCACCGCCGGATCGGCTGATCTCGGCAGGCCAAGTAATTACTTTATCGCCTGCTTGGAGCTCGACTGTCGCGCTCAAGTTGCTATGAACATCTTCGTCAAGCGAGTCAAAGCGATTGGAATTTCTTAGCGGACGCATTTTACCAAGCGGAAACTGCGCGCGAACCTCAACGGCATCGATGTCATCCGCTTTGAGCAGCAATTCCCCCTTGTTGACATACTCGGCGAGTCCAACCAAGGTTTCGACAATGCGAATATCAAATGGGGCTTTAATTACGGTTTGTTCGAGATCTCGGTTTGCAAGTGCTAGTTCCGTTTGCAAAACCTTTTGCTGCGCTTGATTAATTGCCAGTTGGTTTTTCTGTGTCTGGAGCTGTTGCTGGCTGCTGAGCAAGTCTTTGGTCGCGCGGTCTTTCTCTGTTTTGGAGATATGCCCGGTTTCACTCAATTTGATTGAGCGGGCATATTCTGACTGTTGTACCTCAAACTCTTTCTCTGCAATCTTGAGCGAATCGATAATGGTCTGATTCGTTAGCATTAGCACTTCAAGCTCAGCTTGCAAACGGGCAATAGTAAGTTGATAAGCGGTGGGGTCAATTCTAAGGAGTTCGCTGTCTTTGCGGATAATAGCGCCCGTTTTGTATTGCTCAGAAACCCACACAACCGCGCCGTCAAGTTCAGACTGTGCCTGCCAGTCTTGAACAGACTCGGTATGTCCATATCCGATGGCAGAAGGTTGGATATTTCGCGGCTCGACTTTCAACACCCGAACCACCTTTTTAGCAGCCGTATTACTCGCATTAGGCGGTTCAGCCTTCATCCCTGGTGCGATCACCAATAACGCGATGCCCAACAAAACAGGAGGAACAAACAGAGCCCTTTGTAACCAGCTATACCTAGTCATAGCGATTCCCTTACTATATATTAGCTTTTCCTTAAGCAAAAGGTAGCACACCAACATAAGCGGATTTGCTTCCTTGATCTCAAAATAAGTCAGGCCTCACAAATGGAGGCCTGATTGAATTGAGCTACTGATTGTTTTTGCCTTTGCCCATGGTATTTTTGGGGTTCACCATGCCTTGATGAGCATTAAACTCTTGTTGAGAGATAGCGCGATTCGCGTTGCTATCTAACGAAGCAAAACTGTGGCTTTGATTGATATTTTTCAACGTACGTCCCTCTTCTGCTCGCTGGGCAATACGTTCTGAGCGTGCTTGATTGAACTCGGCTTCGGTTATCTTGCCATCACCATCGAGATCAAACTGTGAAAATACTGGGCGTGACATATTGTTATTCATGCCTTTATTCATTCCACCAGCCATTGCTCCGAAGGCAATAACGATACCGAGTAACGCGATTATCATGCTTTTGATTTTCATGACGTTTTCCTTCTCTTTGTTTCACTACTTAAGAATATACTAATGTAAGTAAGATAACGTCATGTGATGTAAAGGTATGTAAAGATGGCTAAGTAGATATCGATTTATGTTCTTATCGGTTTGTAAGCGCAGCGCAACAGAAATTATGAAACTTCTGCCGCTAGTACTCTGGTAAGAGTACAGGCATAGCTATGTCCAAATGGTTTTCAAATTATCCCAAACTTTCAGCCACCGAAACCGAAAAGCCAATGATATAAAATCCCTAGTTTCGAAAAATATGGCGATTTTTAGACATTCAGAGTGTTTTCGAACTTTTGCCCAGCAGTTTGCCTTGCAAATATCCAACAGACAAGGGATTACTTTTAGTAGGGCAAATACATGTTAACATTCTGTTAACTCTGACTGGTAATGGGGCAATAATGATTACCAGAACATACAAAAAAGCCGCTGGATTGAACCCCAGCGGCTTATTATTTTCTAGCATCTAGCATCTAGCATCTAGCATCTAGCATCTAGCGCTTAGATTAGTTGTTGCTGTGCAGCTCGCTGTTTAGCTCAACAGCAGACTTGTTCGCAAGACATTCAATTTGGCCAGTGATTGAGTTACGACGGAACAGAAGATCAGAAACGCCAGCTAGATCGCGAGCTTTAATGATCTCTACTTCGTTGCCTTCTTTATCTAACATGCGAACCTTAGTACCCGCAGTCACGTAAAGACCAGACTCAACCGTACAACGGTCGCCCATAGGGAAGCCAAGACCAGCGTTTGCGCCTAGTAGGCAGTTTTCGCCGATAGAGATAACCATCGTACCGCCACCAGACAGAGTACCCATGATAGAAGCGCCGCCGCCGATGTCTGAACCGTTACCTACAACAACACCCGCAGAGATACGACCTTCAACCATGCTCACGCCAGTTGTACCAGCATTGAAGTTGATGAAACCTTCGTGCATTACTGTTGTGCCTTCGCCTACGTGTGCGCCAAGACGAACACGAGAAGTGTCAGCAATACGAATACCTGTTGGTACTACGTAGTCCACCATTTTAGGGAACTTGTCTACGCAATCTACAGACAGAGCACGACCTGCAAGGCGAGCTTCGATTTGACGCTCAGCCAGCTCAGGTAGGTCGATAGGGCCTTCGTTTGTCCATGCGATGTTGTGCAGTAGACCGAAGATGCCGTCCAGTACCGTACCGTGTGGTTGTACTAGGCGGTTAGAGATAAGTTGTAGCTTTAGGAAGCCTTCAGCAACTGATGCTGGCTTCTCGTCAGTAGCAAGAACAACAAGAACAAGTGGCTGTTCAGACGCTGCCGCTTTTTCTGCTAAAGATGCGTTAGCTGCATCATCGTTTGCTGCGAATGCCTTCGCCAGTTCTGCGCTTTGTGCAGCAGAGATTTCGATAGCTTGGTTGCCTTCAGAGTAACCTGATACTTCTGCCACAGCCGCTACAAGAGCGTCGCTTGGGTTTAGAAGTGGGTTAGGGAAGAACGCTTCAATGATTTTATTGTCGCGGTTTTTGGTTGCCGTACCGAAGGCTAGTGAAAAGTAAGCCATGTTGAATCTCCATGTGTTGAGTCTTGATTTTGCTATTCCAAAACAACGACTCGAATAACAAGCGCTGCCGTTAGCAAAGTTAATTTAATTGCGTTCATCATAAAGAGAGCGCCCTCGTTATGAAAGGGCGTATCGGGATAAAGTCTGTAAAATGATATTGCTTGTCTTTTGAGAGATAGTTTTCATTATCCGGATATTATACCTCGCTCTTAAATATGGGCGTTCTTACTTAAGTAGCGCGGTGCCATTTCATTTCCATGCCTGACACTTATCTTTAGTCCATCCTCTTGTTAGCCGTATCAATAGAGTGAGTCACACTTTCTTTATAAATTCATGTTTATTATCAGAATTATTCGACTTCTGTTGATTAATCGCTTGTGCCTACAGTTAGGGTAAATACTCAACTTTCCAGACATGTAATTAAGAGAACGATCACTAAAACCCTGCAAGATGTCAGTATATTGCCTGCCATAACGACATTAAAACGATTAATAAAGGATCTTCTATGAATTTTACTAAGTCTTTACTGGTGTTATCTATCGGCGTAGCGATGGTTGGTTGTGGCTCGGACAGTGACGATATCGCAGTGACATGTGACACTGCCGCTTCTTGTACCAAGTTTACTGTTTTACATACCAACGATAACCATGGTCGCTTCTGGGAAAATAGTAAGGGTGAGTATGGAATGGCGGCTCGTAAGACGTTGATTGATAGTATTCGTGCGGAAGTGACTCAAAACGGTGGTGAGACGATCCTACTGTCCGGTGGTGACATTAATACTGGTGTTCCAGAGTCTGATATGCAGGATGCGATACCAGATTTTGTTGGCATGAACCTTCTTGGTTACGATGCGATGGCATTAGGTAACCATGAATTCGACAACACCTTGGATGTGCTTGAGATGCAATCTGAGCTAGCTGACTTCCCGATGCTTGCGGCGAATATTTATATCAAAGATGGAGACACAGTTACTGATGAACGCCTTTTCTCTCCATATAAAGTATTCACCATTAATGGTTTAAAGATTGCTGTTATTGGCCTGACAACCAAAGATACGGCTAAATTAGTTAATCCTGACAACGTCGCGACAATTCACTTTGCCGACCCACAAGTTGAAATCAAAAAAGCCATAAAAGAAATAGAGGCCAATGAAACGGTTGACCTGATTTTTGCTACCACGCATATGGGGCATTACGCAGATGGTCAGCATGGTAGTGAAGCGCCTGGCGATGTATTGCTTGCTCGCTCTCTAGAAGAAGGTCAGCTAGATGCAATTATTGGTGGACACTCTCAAAACCCTGTTTGTATGGAAGGCAATGAATACGCCGACTTCAACCCAGGGGATGACTGCAAACCTGATCAGCAAAATGGTACCTACATCATGCAAGCTCACGAGTGGGGTAAGTATGTAGGCAGAGCTGACTTTGAGTTTTATGACGGCAAACTGCATTTAGCGAAGTACGATCTGGTTCCTGTGAACCTAAAAGAGAAGGATGAAAATGGTGATTATCAGTTTATTCAATCTGAAATAAAGCCTGATGCAGCTGTAAAAGCTACTCTCTACCCATATCAACAACAAGGGCAAGATCTCCTCGATGTCATCATCTCAAAGACAGATGCAAAACTGGAAGGTGATCGTGATGTTGTTCGTTCAGAACAAACTAATCTTGGTCACTTGTTAGGAGAAGCATACCGCACTTATGAATTGGTGAATGCTGACTTTGGTGTAATGAACTCTGGTGGTGTCCGTGACTCAATTGCGGCAGGAGACATTGCTTATCGTGATGTACTGACGGTTCAACCTTTCGGGAACTTCGTGACTAAAGCAACGATGACAGGTGCTGAAGTAAAAGCGTATTTGGACGTTGTTGCGACGAAGACTGCAGGATCCGGCGCTTATGCCCAACTCGACAATATCAGCTTAACGGTTGACTGCGATTTGAGTGATGTGACCATTCGAGACATCAATGGCAAAGGTTTTGATTTAGCAGACACTTACACGTTCTCCGTGATCAGTTTCAGTGCGGCTGGTGGTGATGACTACCCAGTAATTGACGTTGAATCGACACAGTTAACGGATGCCTCGGTACTGCGCGAATTCTTTGTTAAGAACCCTGATGTCACTGCAGCGAATTACGCACCAGCGGATGGTGATCTAATCTACATGAGTAAAGGTTTAGAAGTAAAAGGCTGCCCTGCGAACTAATTTATAATTCGTAAACAAAAGCGCCAAAGAAAATAGCCAGCGAATCGCTGGCTATTTTTGTATCAGAAATTTGTTGTTCTGAGCTTAAACAAACAGCGCCTTATGAGCTTGTTCAATACCTTCAATCAGCATCTGCATACCAATAACGGCGAGTATCAAACCCATCATTCGGGTAATTACATTCAATGCACTTGGTCCAACGGCTTTAACGAAGCGCTCGCCAAATACAAACAATACGTAGGTTAAGGCGCATAGTAGGCCAAAGGCGACGATGGTGATGATGGTTTCGTAGATGCCTTCGGTGCTGGCAAAGTTCATCGCGGTGGCAATGGTGCCCGGTCCGGCTAATATTGGCATTGCCAGTGGCGAGACGGCGATACTGAGCGCCGCATCTTGTTGAGCGTCTGAGTTGACCTTCTCTTTTGCTTTAGAGTGTGTTGAGTCACCTTGCAGCATATGAAAGCCAATCAAGAACACGAGGATCCCGCCGGTGATACGAAGCGCGTAAAGCGTGATACCAAAGAGGTCGAAGATGAGTTTACCCGAGACAGCAAAGGTGCTGACGATGATGAAGGCGATGAACACTGAGCGGAAAGCGATAGACTTGACCGTTTCCCTATCATTATCACCTGTTAATCAAAGAAAGATCGGTGTGTTGGCGATAGGGTTCATGATGGCAAAAAAGCCCATGAACACGGTAATGGTATGAATGATGAGCTCTTTCATATTATTCCTTTGAAAATATGTAGTTAAATACGACAGCAGAATGTATTTAATCTTAGATACAAATAATTATTAGAAATAGATAGTAGAGCAAGTGTGAATAAAAAACAGCCAGCATAAGGCTGGCTGTTTGGTTTTAGTGATAGGTGTAGAGTTTTAGTCGTCCGTTATTGCTTGATTCTCAACTAACAGACTCTACATAACAGGCAGATTGTGGGACTCACTTTGTCGTTATGCGTGTTGAGATTCACTCACTGCCACAGCCAATGCAACCGTCGATCCGACCATTGGGTTGTTGCCCATGCCGATGAAGCCCATCATCGCCACGTGAGCAGGAACTGAAGAGCTACCTGCGAACTGAGCATCAGCGTGCATTCTGCCCATGGTATCGGTCATGCCGTAAGACGCTGGGCCTGCTGCTACGTTATCTGGGTGCAATGTTCGACCTGTACCGCCACCTGAAGCAACTGAGAAGTATGGCAAACCTTGGCGAGTGCGTTCTGCTTTGTAGATACCAGCAACAGGGTGTTGGAAGCGTGTTGGGTTGGTTGAGTTACCCGTGATACTCACATCCACTTCTTCTCTGTGCATGATCGCTACACCTTCACGTACATCATCAGCGCCGTAACACAAGATCTCGCCACGAGGGCCTTGTGAGAAGCGGCGACGTTCTGTTTCAACTAGCTCACCCGTTTGGTAATCAAATTGAGTGCGAACATAAGTAAAGCCATTGATGCGAGAGATTAGGTAAGCGGCATCTTTACCTAGACCGTTCAAGATAACTTTCAATGGTGTTTTGCGTGATTTGTTGACGTTCAGTGCAATCTTGATCGCACCTTCTGCAGCAGCAAAAGACTCATGGCCTGCAAGGAAAGCAAAGCAGTGGCTCTCTTCATTGAGAAGGCGAGCAGCCAGTGCGCCATGGCCGATACCGACTTGGCGTTGCTCCGCAACACTGCCGGGTTTTGTGAATGCTTGAAGGCCTTCACCAATGATATTCGCTGCTTGTTCTGCGTTGTTCGCTTTACGGAACAGAGCCAATGCTGCACCAAGAGTGTAAGCGTCAGCTGCGCTTTCAAATGCGATAGGTTGAGTGTCCATCACTAATGCTTTTGGATCGACATTGTGTGATAAACAGTATTGGTTTGCTTGCTCTAAAGAGTCGAAGTTCATTTCTGCCAATACGCGAGTTACTGATTCATTAAATTGAGTGTTCATCATATCTTTCCTCTTTTATTGGCAAAAATTATTGTTGACGTGGGTTAATGGTGGTCACGGCTTCGTCGAAGCGACCATAAGTCCCTGTCGCAAGGTCAGCAGCTTCGTTCGCTGGTACGCCTTGGTTAATCGCCTTCATCATTTTGCCGAGGTTGAGATATTCATAGCCAATCACTTCGCTGTGATCATCAAGTGCAAGCTTAGTTACGTAACCTTCTGCAAGTTCTAGGTAACGAACGCCTTTCGCTGAGGTTGAATAACTGGTGCCGACTTGGCTACGCTGTGTTTGACCTAAGTCTTCTAGTGCTGCGCCGATCTCTAGGCCACCTTCAGAGAAAGCAGACTGGGTTCGACCGTAAACAAACTGCAGGAAGATTTCGCGCATCGCGACGTTAATCGCGTCACATACCAAGTCAGTATTCAGCGCTTCTAGAATGGTTTTTCCGGTGAGGATTTCCGCAGCCATCGCGGCAGATTGAGTCATACCTGAACAACCAATCGTTTCGATTAATGCTTCTTCGATGATGCCGTTTTTTACGTTAAGAGTCAGTTTTGCAGCACCTTGTTGTGGTGCACAAGTGCCAACACCGTGGCTTAAGCCAGAAATAGCGATGACATCTTTTGGGCTAACCATTGCGCCTTCAACTGGAATTGGAGCTGAATTGTGAAGATCACCCCTTTGAATAGGGCACATTGATTGAATTTCTGAAGAGTAGTGCATAATGTTTTCTCACTTATAGAGCCATTTAAGGCCTAGGGCGTTGAGAAAACAGGACGTGTTGGAAGAGGTGCGGCTAATTCACTACAGATCTTGAGTATCGATAATCCAAAGGTGTCATGGAACTTGGTCTTAATAGACTAAGTCCATTTCAAAATGGAGGAATAGCGATACGTCCAACAGTATTACCTGTTTTCGATTCTGTAGGAGTCATTAGCACTGTTCGGAAAGAACGGGCGGTTGAAGCAAAAGCTTAGGTGGAACCCCATCACCTGATGGCTATAGATTAGATCTTCCTCACACTTTCATGCAAGCGAATGTTTAGAGCGATTTCGACTATAAACAAGCTTCATTATATTTCGATAAGTATAAAAAAACGCCAATAACGAACTCTGATTAGAGGCGTCATTGACGTTTTTTAGAAAGGTATCAGCTAGTTAAGCTGCATCTTCTTCTGCGTCTTCAACAGCTTCAAGCTTCTTAGCTTTTTTCGGAGCTGGCTTACGCTTAGCACCTAATGCGTAAAGAACTTCTTCTTTGTTCTTCGCTAGGTACATTGCAAGTTCTTCTTGCTTGCCTTCATCTTCAACTAAATCGCTTTTGCCTAACAGTTCAAAAAGCTCATCAGCCATATCCAGCATTTTGTCGTATGCGTCAGCTTCGGCTTTAGAGGTAAAAGTCATTTTCTCTTCTCCGTTGCGTTCCACCACGTACTTGACGATAACAGCCATGGTTAATCCTCTAAGTTTGATAAATTTTACTGGCTTTTTATACAGTTTCTGATGTTAAAAGTCCAGTTGGAGCCCGTACTATGCGGCCTCAATCTTGATGTGCCGCCCAGTCTTCACAATAACTCATGAAAGATTTCAGCAGTGGGCTTTGATATTTGTCTTTATGGACCAGCATCCAGAATCGGCGTTTCATATCAAGTGGCACATTAAGCGCTTTTACTCGGCCTGAATCGATCGCTCGCTGAGCAGCTAAACGAGACAAACAGGCAAAGCCAAGACCGGCAGAAACAGAGTTGATGATTGCTTCTGTGGTGTTGAGTTCAAAAGATTCATACCAATGTTCGATGCGCGGTGCGACGGCACGAAGGAAAAACTCGCGAGTCCCTGAGCCTGATTCACGTAAAATCCAATGGCTGTCTTCTAAATCGCTTAAAATCACTTTTTCTTTGGCAACGAGAGGATGTTGATTACTAACAATAATGCACATTTCATCGCTGCTAAACTGACTCGAAATGAGTTCAGGGTGTAATGTTTTTCCTTCAATTAGCGCGATATCCAGTTCATAATCCACCAACTTTTGGCAGATCAGTGCACTGTTTGAAATGAACAAGCTTTGATCCTGATGTTGAGTTCGTTCGCGAAAGCCTGACAAAATAAACGGTGCGACCTGATTACCAATCGTGTCACTCGCGCCGACCTTTAGATTGCCACTTAAAGGCTGATCATCACGGAACAAAACATCAATACCAGCAGCACGATGTAATATTTCATCCGCCAATGGAAGTAACTTATGTCCCTCTTGGTTGAGAATTAATCGGTTGTTGACCCGGTCAAATAGAGAGTGGCCGAGTTGTTTCTCCATTTCGCCTAGTGCCATGCTGACCGCAGCTTTAGACAGAAACAGAGCCTCAGAGGCAGCAGTCAATGTCGAGTGCTGAGTAATAGTGACGAACACTTTGAGCTGTTTTATTGAAATATTAGCCATCAGATTCCTAGTTTTACTCTGCTGGTGAAAATGGATTCTGTTCAGTATTGATGAACACTTGTTATATATAATTGGATATTGTTTAACGAAGCGCAAGCGTATTATGGCTTCAACAAGCTGATGAGTTCACAAGTTTAGTGAATTAGGTTTAAGAGAGGCTGACATGATTCAACGTATTAAATATAGATTAACAGGAGCTCCAACACCCATGGCAGGGTTAGCACTCGCAATTGCAAGCTTAGGCTGGTGTTGGGATGGTGTTCTAGTCGCACAAGGTATCTTACACACACCGGGTTTGGTGCAGTGGATCAGTGCTGGCATTGCGGCGGTATTACTTCTTGTTTTAGCTGTGAAATTTTTGATTCATGGTCACCTATTGCGTGAAGATCTTGCTCACCCTGTTGTCGGCAGTGTGGTACCAACATTTGCAATGGGGTGCATGGTGGTGTCAGCGTCTTTGGCGCCAATCTCTCAATTCTTACAAGAAGCTATGTGGTTGGCTTCTGTGGCTTTGCATGTTGTGTTTCTAATGAGCTTTTTGTACCACAGAGCTAAAAACTTTGAGATTCACCACATGGTGCCAAGCTGGTTTGTGCCACCGATCGGTATTATCGTCGCTGACGTCTCTTTCTCAGGTAATCCAGTTTTAGAGCCAGTAGCTAACGCGACTTTGGTATTCGGCTTATTGGTTTACGCAGTAATGCTACCAATCATGGTTTACCGTTTGATCTTCTCTCACGAAGTGCCAGATGCTGCAAAACCAACGATTGCGATTATGGCAGCACCGGCAAGCCTATCTTTGGCGGGTTACTTAACCGTTACTGCTAACCCTTCACCTGTGATCATTGGTTTACTATTTGGTATTGCAGTGTTGATGACGTTCATTATCTATATGGCGTTTTTCAAACTACTTCGTCTGCCATTTAGCCCTGGTTATGCAGCGTTTACTTTCCCAATCGTGATTGGTGCAACAGCCTTGTTCAAACTGGCTGCGTGGATGCAAGCACAAGGTGTTGAAGCGCACTACATCAGCCAAGTGTTCAATCTAGCGTACCTAGAACTGATTGTGGCAACCTTCGTCGTCGGTTATGTCGCGATTCGTTACTACATGAACTACAAACCTCACCGTGTTTTAAGTGCGGTAGCGGGCAGATTGTAAAGGGCAATAGTTCAAAAGATAAACGGACCTTAAGCTTTCGGTATTTCATAAGCTTATATTCCTCATCCAAACTCAGCACTTATGCTAATCTGGCAGTATATTGTGGCAAGATTAGCGTGAGTGCACTTTGTTTACTGTTTACCATTCCAATAAAGTTGATACTTTAAAAATTCTTCTCGTTCACTTAATCAAAAGTGACCCTTTAGCCAATCCTTTCGAAAAAGAGCAGATCTTGGTTCAGAGCCCAGGTATGTCTCAATGGCTTAAGATGGAACTCGCCAAAGAGTTTGGTGTAGCAGCAAATATCGATTTTCCTCTTCCAGCAACCTTCATTTGGGATATGTTTACCCAAGTGCTTCCTGACGTACCGAAACGCAGTGCTTTTAACAAAGAAGCGATGACGTGGAAGCTAATGAGTTTGCTACCTGCGAAGCTTGACCACCCTGATTTCTTACCCTTACAACGCTATCTTGAAAACGACGAAGATGATTCGAAGTTGTACCAATTGGCAGAGAAAATTGCCGACATCTTCGATGGTTACTTGGTGTATCGACCGGAGTGGATGGCGATGTGGGAAGCGGGAGAGCCCGTTGCCGAGTTAATTGATGATGGGGGGCAACAAGAACATCCTTGGCAGCCAATTTTGTGGAAGACACTCTATGAGCAAACCCTGTCTCAAGGCCAATCGAAGTATCACCGTGGTAACTTGTATCACGACTTTATTGAAGCGTTAGCCAATCAACAAGGTCAGCTACAACACTTACCTAAGCGTCTGTTTGTGTTTGGTATTTCGTCACTGCCTCCTCGTTATATGGACGCATTGAAAGCGCTTGGCGAGCAGATTGATGTCCACCTGATGTTTACCAACCCTTGCCAACATTACTGGGGCGATATTCGTGACCGTAAATACTTGGCGAGAGTGGAAGCGCAGCGTCGTAAGCAGTTTGCTTTGGTTGATGGTTTACCTCAGCTAGAAGGCGAAGTCTCACCATTAAAAGATGGCATTGAAGCCAATATTGAAGACGAACTGCATACTAGCCAAGCGGTAGGCAATAGCTTACTCGCATCTATGGGTAAGTTAGGTAGAGATAACCTGTTCTTGCTATCTCAATCAGACAGCGAAGAGCATGAGTTCTTTATTGATGTAGAGAGAGATAACCTGCTGCATCAACTGCAAGCCGACATTCTCCAGTTAGAAGAACACCAAGATGATCACATCTTAGACTCCAGCAACCACAAACAAGTGGTTGAGCTGGGTGATCGCTCATTGACGGTACATGCTTGTCACAGCCCAATGCGTGAGGTTGAAGTTCTTCATGATCAGCTGTTAGCAATGTTTGACGCTGACCCGACATTAAAGCCACGCGACATTATCGTGATGGTGGCAGACATCAATGCTTACAGCCCTGCGATTCAGGCGGTATTTGGTAATGCTCCGGGTGAGCGTTATATCCCTTACTCGATCTCGGATCGAACGGCAGACCAAGAGAGCCCGATTCTGACCGCGTTCATGCAGTTGGTCGCGCTACCGAATACGCGTTGTTTAGCGTCTGAGTTGTTAGAGCTACTAGAAATCCCAGCGATGATGGCACGCTTTGGCATTGATGAATTTCAATTCGAGCAAGCTAAGCAGTGGGTTGAAGAAGCAGGCATCCGTTGGGGTGTCGATTCGTCTACCGCAACTGAGTTTGACTTACCTGCTACTGAACAAAATACCTGGCTATTTGGTATCCAGCGAATGCTACTGGGCTATGCGATGTCGGATTCTGCAGGTTTGTTTGAAACTGAACACTCTCCAATTGCCGCTTATAACGAAGTTCAGGGTATTAACGCCGAACTTGCAGGTAAGTTAGCGCATTTTATTGACCGCATTGCTCATTACCGTCAACGCCTTGCTGAGACGCAATCTATCGACATGTGGCGTGAAACCTTGCTGCAAATGATTGACGATTTCTTTGCCGTTGAGCTAGAAGGCGAGGTGGTGCTTAAGTCGATTCGTGATGCACTTTCTCAACTGAATGAACAGCTTGATGATGCCTTGTACGAACAAGAGCTATCGCCAAGCATCATTTATCAGTACTTAAACAATAAACTGTCGGGCGCGCGTATCAGTCAGCGTTTCTTAGCGGGGCAAGTGAACTTTTGTACCCTGATGCCGATGCGTTCTATCCCGTTCAAAACTGTTTGTCTATTAGGCATGAATGACGGTGTTTACCCACGCTCAATGCCGCCGGAAGGTTTTGATTTGATGAACGGGCGCACTCGACCTGGTGATCGTTCTCGTCGTGATGATGACCGTTATCTATTCCTAGAAGCAATGCTGTCAGCACAAGAGTGTTTATACATCAGCTATGTCGGCCGTTCGATTCAAGATAATACTGAGCGAGTACCGTCGGTATTGGTTTCTGAGTTGATTGAGTACTGCCACCAGAACTACTGCCTAAGTGCAGATCAAGCACTACCAAGTGATGATTCTGGTATCAAACTGACTCAAGCAATCAGCTTTGAACACACCATGACACCATTTAGCCCAGCAGCCTTTACCCAAGGTGATGCAGGTCATGTATTGAGCTACGCCAAAGAATGGCTTCCTGCGGCAAATCGTTCTGGTGAGCGCAGTGGTGAATTCAATCGCGCTTTGGATGACTATTTGCTTGGTGCGTGCTATCCGTTAGAACTCGATTTGGTTGAGCTACAGCGTTTCTGGCGTTTGCCAGTGCAATACTTCTTTAATCGCCGTCTAAAAGTGGTGTTTGAACCGCCACTTCCTGTAATGGAAGACGATGAGCCATTCGTACTCAATGGACTAGAGAGCTTCCAGCTTAAAGATGCGCTGCTGCAAGTGTTGCTGGACCACCCAGAAGGTGCAGACGAAGCGGTGCGACTGTTTGTCTCTGAGCAAAAAGCCCAAGGTCGATTACCGGTCGGCGCCTTTGGTGACATCGAATTTGAAACCAATCGTGTTCAAGCGGAAGACTTAGCCAAAGAGATTAGATTTGTGAGCGGATCACCGCAGCAAGATCTCGAAGTGAATATCGAGTTTGACGTGTTAGGCGAAGGTAAGCCTGTTCGCTTGATGGGGTGGTTAACTCAAAACTATCAATCAGGTCTAGTGCGTTTCCGTAGCGGCAAAATACGCTCTCAAGATTACTTGGCTGCGTGGATTGATCATCTATCCTGCGCTGTTATGGGACACGGAAAAACGACCCATATTATTGGCTATGACAGAAAAGAGGGCGTGGTTCACCAAACGCTACAACCTATCGGCGATGCGCAGCAAGCGAAGAGTATATTAGCTGAGTTAGTACGGCTGTTTTATCAAGGTATGACTGCACCATTGCCATACTTCCCGAAAACGGCATTAGCTGGTGTTGAAGCGGGCTTTAGCCGTGGTAAGTGGGTCGATGATGAAGAAAAGTCACTCAAGAAAATGGCCGATACCTTTAATGACAGCTTCGCCTTCACGGGCGAGGGTAGAGATACCTACATCTCACGAATCTGGTCTAAATGGGACGATGAATTGGCTACTGAGTCGCGTATGTATTCAACGCTTGTGCTACAGGCGGCAAGGTTGGCTGCTGCCGATCTGGAAGATCAGGAGTAGGTGGCTGTGATCGACAAGATCAATAGCGAGTGCGCTGAATTAATGAAAGACAAAAGAGAGTCGCTGGTAAGCGTTTGGTACGCTTGCTTTCAAGATGAAGGGAATCAAGGTGAATAGAAGCAAGGTACAGGAAATAAAGTGGCCGCCAGTAAATCATTATTAGTGTAGGGCGTTCGCTGTACGGCCACAGGTCAGAGGGACCATTATTCTGTGGTTCAAAGTAACGCCGTAAAGTACAAAACTCGTACGCGCTCCTGAACTCGTGGGCGCATAGTAGCGAGGCGATCCGAATTGATCCGTGAGAGAGATCGCACTAACTATTAACAAATCAGCGTAGGACGTAAATTGAATGACGTTTTCCACGCTAGGTCACATTTGTAACAACATATTTATCAGAAGGCAGTAAGGCATGACGACCACAAGCAGTGTTCAGGTAATCGCTCCACAGACACTCGATACCATGACGTTTCCACTTCATGGCGCGCGTTTAATTGAAGCATCAGCGGGTACAGGTAAAACATTTACCATCGCTGGCTTGTACTTACGCCTACTGCTCGGGCATGGCACGGCCGCTCCACAAGGTGATCTGACTGAAGCCACTCGACACCATGAGCCGCTAACCGTAGACCAAATTCTGGTGGTGACCTTTACTGAAGCAGCTACGGCTGAGCTGCGAGATCGTATCCGTGCACGAATCCATGATGCACGCATTGCGTTTGCTCGCGGGCAAAGTGATGACCCAGTGATTGCGCCTCTGTTGCAAGAGATCGAAGACCACGCAGGCGCGGCTAAAACTCTGCTTAACGCTGAAAGACAAATGGATGAGGCTGCGGTATACACCATTCACGGTTTCTGTCAGCGAATGTTGACTCAAAATGCTTTTGAGTCTGGAAGCCGCTTTGATAACGAATTTGTGACCGATGAAAGCCACCTAAAAGCACAAGTAGTTGCTGACTATTGGCGTAAACAGTTTTACCCGCTGCCCATTCAACTGGCTGGTGAGGTTCGTAATATCTGGGGTTCACCGGCTGCATTATTAGCAGACGTAAATCGTTATCTGACAGGATCTCCACTAAAGCTAACCGTCGAAGCAATGTCGGGCGACCTGCAAACTCTGCACAATCAAAACCTAGATAAAGTGAAGCAACTTAAGGCGTTGTGGTGCGAATCCGAAGCGGACTTTTTGGCTTTGATTTCAGGTTCAGATGTGAACAAACGTAGCTACACCAAGAAGTCTCTGCCGACTTGGTTAGAAGCGGTCACGGCATGGGCGCAGAGCGACACTCATGATTACCAGTTTCCAGATAAACTAGAGAAGTTCTCACAAGCCACTTTAATTGAAAAAACACCGAAAGGCACTGCACCTCAGCACGCCGTTTTCGAAGCGATTGAGGACTTCTTAAATTCTCCAGCAGATCTAAAAGCTCCATTGCTGGCGCATGCGATTACTCATTGTCGAACTATGCTCGCCAAGGCGAAACAGCAAAAGCAGTGGTTATCATTTGATGATTTGTTGACTCAGTTATCTGCGTCGATCGATGTCGATGAGCAGTCACTGCTGGTGGAAAGGATTCGCACGCTCTACCCGGTGGCGATGATCGATGAATTTCAGGATACCGACCCACTGCAATACAGTATTTTTAGCCGAATCTATCTTGATAATCCGCAGTGCGGCTTGTTTATGATCGGTGACCCAAAGCAGGCGATTTATGGCTTCCGTGGCGCAGATATCTTTACCTATATCAAGGCGAGAAACCAAGTTAGTGCTCACTACACCTTAGGCACTAACTGGCGCTCAAGTGCCGATATGGTCAGTGCAGTAAACCAAGTTTTTATGAATTCGGACAGCCCGTTTATCTACGATCAAGACATTCCATTTTTGCCCGTTGCTGCCAGTCCATCAGCCGACAAACGCCAATGGGTGATGAACGGAGAAACTCAGCACGCACTCACCTTTTGGCTGCAAGAGGCTGAAGATAAGCCATTGCCGAAAGGTGAATATCACAAGGCCATGGCAGAAGCGACAGCGAGTCAAATTCAAACTATTCTGACCGCTTCTCAAAATCAACAAGCCTATTTTGATAACGGCAAAAAACAACATGCCGTGAATGCGGGTGATATTGCTGTTTTGGTTCGAACCGGTAGTGAAGGTCGTCTGATTAAGAACGCGTTGTCGGAACAAGGCATTGCGAGCGTGTATTTATCCAACCGAGACAGTGTGTTCACCAGCTTGGTCGCACAAGATATTCAACGTTTGTTGCAGGCGGTGCTGACACCTGAAAATGACCGAGCATTACGCGCCAGTTTAGCGTCGGAGTTGTTTGCTCTGGATGCCGCATCATTGGATGAACTCAACAACGATGAAGTGGTGTGGGAAAACGTCGTTAACGAGTTTAGAGAATATCGTAAGTTGTGGCTTCAGCGCGGCGTGTTGCCAATGCTTCGCAGCGTGATTAGTAAACGACATCTCGCGGAACGCTTACTGGAAGAAGAAAATGGTGAGCGCTCACTCACTGATTTAATGCACATTGGCGAATTGTTGCAACAAGCAAGACAAGAACTCGACAGTGACTATGGCTTGTTGCGTTGGCTGGCTGAAGCAATCTCAGATGCACAAAATGGTTTAGGTGGCAGTGACGACGACATTCAACGCCTTGAATCAGAAAGAAACTTGGTTCAAATCGTTACCATTCATAAATCGAAAGGCTTGGAATATGACCTTGTATTCCTCCCATTTGTCGCGAGTTACCGAGAAGCGAGCGAAGGCAAGTTCTACGACCATGACTCAGATACCACGGTACTTGATATTACGGGTAGCGATAGTGCCTTAGCGCAAGCCGACAAAGAGCGATTGGCGGAAGACTTACGTTTGATTTACGTGGCGCTGACTCGTGCTGTTTATGGATGTTTTATTGGCATGGCACCGCTACGTAAAGGGCGTTCAACCAAAGAGCCGACCGGCGTGCACTTGAGTGCCATGGGCTATTTGGTTCAAAACGGACAAGAGCAAGGCATCGCCGAGTTGCATCAAGCTCTATCGGCTATTGAGGGTAAGAATTCCAGTGTGCTGTTAGCCGAAACACCTACCGCTCACGAACAAATTTTTGTGCAAACAGAGCAAGTGAGTGACGACTTACAGGCCAGTGAACTTAAGGCTTCAATTGACCGAGCTTGGCGTATCACCAGTTACTCGGGGCTTGTCAAACAGGGCAGTCACGGTGCGAGTCATGACGCGACCATTGAGGTGTCTGGTTTTGATATTGACTCGGCTGATGAGCAGGATGAGTCTGAGTTGATTGAGCCTGAACGCTCTATCTTTACGTTCCCTCGTGGTGCTCGCCCAGGTACTTTCTTACACACCTTGTTTGAGGAGGTTGAATTTACCGAGCCAGCAACCAGTGAACATAACACGCAAGTAATCACTCACTTATTAGAATCAGAGCAATATGAATTAGAGTGGCTACCTGTGCTTCAGCAACTGGTCGATACAGTGCTGAACACCGCATTAGACGGCAAGAACTTAAAGCTAAGCGAGAAAGACTCGACGCAACGTTTAGTTGAGATGGAATTCTTACTGCCGATCGAAGTATTGGCTGCATCTGAACTGAATCAAACCATTCAATATCACGATCCATTGTCAGCCAAAGCGGGCGATCTAGGTTTCCAAACCGTGCAAGGTATGTTGAAAGGCTTCATCGATTTGGTGTTTGAGCACCAAGGTAAATACTATGTACTCGACTGGAAATCGAATCACTTAGGAGATGATGTTGCTGTCTACCATGGCGAGGCATTGAAATCGGCGATGGCCGACCATCGCTATGATTTGCAATATCAAATCTATGCATTGGCGTTGCACCGTTTCTTACGCAGCCGCGTTGCCAATTACAGCTACGAACAACATTTTGGTGGCGTGTACTACTTGTTCTTACGAGGAATGGACGGCCAATCTCAGCAAGGTATTTTCTCGGCCAAACCAACACTGGTTTTACTTGATGAAATGGATCAATTGATTGACGGTAAAGTGATAGACAGACGTTCGGCACAATTGAATGACGATGAAACTGGACAGATGGGGCTTTTATAATGACAACAACGACCACTAATACCGGCATAGATACTGCGAACACAGCAAAGCCAGTTTCACTTATTCCTGAGCAACTGATGGATGTACTCCAGTTTCTTGCGGATAAGGGTTCTATTCGTCAGTTGGATTATCAATTTGCCCGTTTTCTTGCTCAGCAAGCCACGAGCTACCCTCAAGAGATCGGCTTTCTCGCGGGGGTAGTGAGCCATGAATTAGGCAAAGGACACATTTGTACTCAGCTTATACAGCAGCATACGACAGGCCCTGAACTAGCGGCAGATCTTGCTCAGTTACTTGGGTTATACGGTGAAACTGCACTGCAATTGAACCAAAAACTGTTGGGTATTGATTGGGTGGCGGTACTTCAATCATCAAACTTAGTGGGAACGACCAACGATTGTGTTAAGCCTCTAATGTTCGATGGGCAGCGTGTCTATTTACAGCGTTATTGGAACTACGAAGTTGTGTTGGCTGAGACCTTAAACCGTTTAAGTAAGCCGGTAGAGTTCAATACTGAGCAGAAAAAAGCGCTGACTGAAACGCTCAATCTGCTTTTTGCACGTAGCTATCATTTTCTGTTTAACGCCTTAGCCAAGGCTGAAGCAAGCCAACAAACGTCTCAGGTATTACGCCAACAATTGGTGTGTGACCATCTTGATATTGTGAATGAGCAGGCTTTAGATTGGGGATCAATCGACCAAGCGATTGTTCAAGCCAAGCAAGTGACAGATTTAGATGCGCTGGATAGCCTCGTGCCGTTATCTGTCTGTTTGAACTGGCAAAAGGTCGCGGCAGCGGTAGCGTTGAGTCGTCGTTTTGCGGTGATTTCTGGTGGGCCGGGTACTGGTAAAACAACCACGGTAACCAAATTACTGTCGGCGATGGTCGAGCAATCTCTCAGCCAAGGTAAAACACCAACGATTAAGCTAGTGGCACCAACGGGTAAAGCGGCGGCGCGTTTAACCGAGTCGATCGGTAAAGCAATTGAACAGCTGCCATTAGCGCCTGAAGTGAAAGCCAACATACCGACCGAATCGAGCACCTTACACAGATTACTCGGCGCGATTCCTAACCGTGCTGAGTTTAGGCATAACCGACGCAATCCACTCCACCTTGATATCTTGGTAGTGGATGAAGCTTCAATGGTTGATCTGTCGATGATGTATAAGCTGGTGGATGCACTTCCTGAGCACGCAAGGCTCATCTTATTGGGTGATAAAGACCAACTCGCTTCAGTAGAGGCAGGTGCTGTGCTCGGTGATATCTGTTCATTCAACTCTGCAGGGTACAGCACAGCGCAAGGCAATTTGATTGCAGAGATGACAGGTTTTGATGCGATAGCTAAACCAAGACAAGACAAAGCTGGAGCGGTGAATCCGCCTGCGATTGCGGATAGCTTGTGTATGCTGCAGAAGAGTTATCGTTTCGATGCGCGCTCCGGTATCGGTCAGCTGGCAAAAGCAATCAATAATGGTTCTGCGAATCAAGTAGACCAAGTGTTTGCCAAAGGTTTTGGCGATATCGAAAACCACCCTCTGTCGAGTGACAGCTATAACCTGATGCTGCGTACTTTGGTTAACGAGTATGGTGCGTACCTCAATAGAATGAATGTGCCGTTGGAAGAGTTAGAAACTCAAGAAGCGAGAGCGAAATCGGTACTCGATTTGTTCAGCCAATGCCGACTGTTGTGTTCCATTCGTGAAGGGGATTTTGGTGTTAAAGGCCTCAACCACAGAATTGAAAGAGCACTGGCCGCAAGGCGTTTGGTGAGCCCTCATAATGATGAGCTGTGGTATCACGGACGTCCTGTTATGGTGACGCGAAATGATCATGGCTTGGGTTTGTACAATGGTGATATTGGTATCTGTATGCTTGAGGCGGGTTCTAGTCAACCTGACTTAACCCCTCGTTTGAAGGTCTATTTTGAGTTGCCCGATGGCAGCGTAAAAGCTGTGCTACCAAGCCGAGTGCCCGATCATGAAACGGCTTATGCAATGACAATACACAAATCTCAGGGTAGTGAATTTGATCTGACCTTAATGATCTTGCCGCCAGATTTCAGCCCTATTTTAACGCGGGAGCTTATCTATACAGGTATTACACGTGCGAAGAAACGACTGATGATGTTCAGCGATACAAATGTGTTGAAGCGTGGGATTAAGGTGAAAACAGAGCGAGTGAGTGGTTTAGGCAGTCGCTTAACGAATTAGTCGTTATGGACGGCTAGAGAAGGTTTTGAACTTAGGGCTAGATAAACACAAAGCAACCATCCTTGGTTGCTTTGAGCGTTATTAGGAATCAGAGCCTAAAAACGCTCGAGTAAACGATATGTGGTTTATCTTGTACTTTGCTTGGCAATTCAAAATAAACTCTTTTAGATTCTCGCTAACAGGGAACACGCAGTGTACGTCTAGCCCTTCTAAGAATTGGTTATCAGCCATATCCCAAAAACTTTGCAGCGAGTTACAAACAATGGTTCTCATATCAATATTGCTCTTTTTGCTGTTTATATTAACGAGCAGAGCTAATGTTAGCGTGCTGGTCGTCAACGGGTATAGCAATCCGTGCAGTGACCACCTCAATGAGTTCGACATGACTATCGAGATGGCAATTCCAATAAAAACATTTGTTAAGATTATTAAAGCGTCTAAATTCTATACAATTATACGTGTGAGTGAAAGTGCATAGTTAATAAATCTCATATAGAAAACGATTACATTTGCAATTATTTTTCTGTCGAAGTGAGATTGTGCTCCAAAACTTTATTTATACGTTGAGCGCCAAGATCTTTGAGTTTCTCTGATAGTTGTATAACCCTTGTTTTTCCATCGGTAATTCATCAACCGCTATCTCGTAAAAACCCTGTTCACGGAACCAGTGAAGGCTGTGCGTAGTAAGGACAAAAATCTGGTCGATATCACGAGATTTTGATTGGTGACGCATGTAATCCAGCAACAATTGCCCACGGTTTCCATCGCGATAGTCAGGGTGAATCGCCACACACGCCATCTCTGCCATGTGATCTTCCGGATACGCATATAGTGCAGCGCAACCAATAATCAGTCCGTCTTTTTCGATAATCGTAAAGCGGTGAATCTCTTGTTCCAATTGTTCTCTTGAGCGACGAACGAGAATGCCTTGTTCTTCCAAAGGACGAATAAGGTCAAATATGCCACCAATATCGTCAATCTGAGCTTGTCTTACTTGCTCGGCACTAGCCATGACCACTTGGGTTCCAATACCGTCAAAAGAGAACAACTCTTGGATTAATGCGCCATCTACCTTGTAGCTGATTAGATGACAACGAGGCACACCAGCTCGACAAGCGGAGATCGCTCCTTTCAAGAAGCGCAGTGTTCCTGTGCTCATGTCTTCGGCAGGATTTTGAGATTCCGTTAATCGTTCTAGAATTTGCTTGGCATCTTTAGGGAAGAGTTCGGCGAGCACGTTACCGCGTTCATCTGTTACCCCTTGTTCGGAGCAGAAGCCAATCAGCTTGTCGGCCTTTAGACGAATAGCAACTTGGGTAGCGACCTCTTCAGAAAGTAGGTTAAAGCTTTCGCCTGTCACGGAGCTGGCAATAGGGCCAAGCAGTACAATTGAACCTTGGTCAAGCGTGCGATTGATCCCTTCGATATCGATTCGACGAATACGCCCGCTATGGCAATAATCCGTACCGTCATCCACGCCAAGCGGTTGAGCCGTAATGAAGTTACCACTCATAACATTGAGTTGAGTGCCTGCCATCGGCGTGTTGTTTAAGCTCATTGAGAGGCGTGCGGTGATGGCAAGTTGAAGCTGTCCAGCAGCCTGCATAGCGACGCCCAAAGAATATTCATCAGTGACCCTAATATTCTTGTGATAAGGCGTATGGCAATCTTGCTTGGCGAGCAATTGGTTGATCTGCGGTCTTGCCCCGTGAACGAGAACAATCTTTACTCCAAGGCTGTGGAGCAAGGCTATATCACTAATAATGTTACCAAAGTTCCTGTCGGCAACGGCTTCGCCTCCCAGCATAATGACCATGGTTTTGCCACGGTGAGCATTTACGTAAGGGGTTGATTGTCTGAAACCTTTTACTAGCGCTGTACTTCTTAATTTCACAGAACAAGTCCATTTTGTTTATTTATTCGATAATTTAGCATTTAAATTCAAATGTAAACAACACCTTTTTGGAATAAAGCGCAAACTATTCTTATCTAGGCTTCAATATATAAACTGTCTCAGTGTAGAATGCGCATAGCATCCTTATGAGTAGTCACCGAATGCAACAAGCTCCAGCAACAAAGAACAAAATCGATGAGATAACCAAAGGTCTCTACAGCGAAGCTGATCAGCGCAATCAATCTAAGTTGAAGCGTAAGATCATTGAACGCTGTTTAATGGTTCTAGCCTTAGTGGGTTCGTTTGCGGTGGTTTCTTTGTTCGGCGATGTGCTTTCCCGAGTGCAAAATGCGGCGACGCCCGACAATCTGATATACGGCACTTGGATAGAGCAAGATGTTGCACATTATGCGACCGATGAGTTTGTTCTGAATGCTAATGGTGTGTCAGTTCGTGGGTCTGTTGTTTCGACGAGCTTTGACTTTGATGGAAACTACTTTGAATACAAGGCGGGTGATAAAACCTATCGCTTCCGCATGACCAATTCTGACAATACAGAAATGGTGCTCGATTCTGACAGTCACTACAATCCCATTTTTCGCCTTAAGGGCCATATCGATAACTCCGTCCGATAGGTTATCTTCTTGTAAACTCTTACAATCTAAGATTGTGTTATCTGACTGTTTTTGTCATCCTCGATGCATAGAATTTTTAGGATGACTCTTGTGATTAAAAAATGGCTTCCCCTTGTCGCTGCCTCTTTGTTATTTGGCTGTGCTCAACCCACTGATCTTGCTCAGCAACACCTTGATGACGAATTTCCTCGCACCTTGAATAAGGTCGATCAGGTTGAATCCAATAAACCAAGAGACTACACCGCATTTGCAGAACAAGCTGAGATGGTGGTTTCTAAATCCCCTTCGATGGCTAAAATCTATGAGCCGCTTTATCAACAACTCAATGAGTGGGCGATGCTGAGTGGAGATCCAAGCGAGCTAGCGAATTTTGGCGTTCAAACCGCTCAACTAGGTGGTGGTGATAAACAAGGCAATGTTTTGTTCACGGGCTACTTTTCTCCTGTGATGGAGCTGCGCCACGAAGCGAATGAAGAATATCGTTACCCTGTTTACGGGCTTCCTGAGTGTGGCAAAGAGTGTCCAACACGCCAAGAGATTTACAACGGCGCACTAGAAGGTCAGGGCCTTGAGTTAGGTTATTCAGCAAACCGCATCGACCCATTTATGATGGAAGTGCAGGGCAGTGGATTTGTGCACTTCGGTGATGATGACACGCTGCAGTATTTCGCCTACGCGGGTAAGAACAATAAAGCTTATGTGAGCATTGGCCGTGTTCTGATTGAACGAGGCTTAGTTCCACGCGAAAAAATGTCGCTAAAAGCAATCAAAGAGTGGGTATTGGCAAACGATCCTAAAGTAGTGAAAGAGCTGCTTGAGCAAAACCCTTCTTTCGTTTTCTTTGAAGCGAGAGACGACCTATCGGTAATGGGCAGCGCGGGCATTCCTCTATTACCGATGGCGGCGGTAGCGGGCGATCGCTCTATCTTACCTATGGGAACACCGATTCTTGCTGAGGTTCCACTACTGAATGCTGATGGTACTTGGAGCGGCGCTCATCAACTAAGACTGCTATTGGTTTTGGATACGGGCGGCGCGGTTAAGCAAAACCATTTGGACCTTTACCACGGCATGGGCCCTCGAGCGGGTACAGAAGCGGGCCATTACAAGCATTTTGGTCGTGTGTGGAAGCTCGGTTTAGATGGCAGCGCAACTGAAGCGCCTTGGGCTTTGCCTCCTGAAAAGGTTGAGTAAGCTACAATAAAATAGGGCATTGAAAGCGAATCGCTAATCCCCTAGACTTTTTATTCAAGAGTGCGTATAAAACGCACTCTTTTCTTTTTCTCAGAAATAAATTGGCGGCAACAATGCGTGAATTGACCACTCCAGCTTCAGAAAACTATGACCAACGATTTGGTGGCACCCGTCGCCTATATGGCAATAGTGAAGTCGACATACTTAGAGCAGCACACGTGTGTGTGATCGGTATTGGTGGTGTCGGTTCATGGGCGGTTGAAGCGCTTGCTCGTACTGGTTTAGGTGAGCTGACTTTGATCGATATGGATGATGTGTGTGTGACCAACATCAACCGTCAGATCCACGCAATGTCGGGTACCGTTGGTAAAAGCAAAATTGAAGTGATGGCAGAGCGCGTTAAGCTGATTAACCCTGAGTGTAAAGTTAACCTGATTGACGACTTCATCGGCCCAGACAATCAGGCTGAATACCTGTCGAAAGAGTTCGACTTTGTATTAGATGCGATTGATAGTATGAAAGCTAAGGCTTCACTGTTGGCATATTGTCGTAGTAACAAAATTAAGGTGATCACCACCGGTGGCGCGGGTGGGCAAGTCGACCCGACTCAAATCAAAGTGGCCGATCTGACTAAGACGATTCAAGATCCGCTAGCGAAGAAGCTAAAAGACACCCTTCGTCGTCATCATAATTTCCCTAAGAACCCTGCGCGTAAGTTTGGTATCGATTGTGTGTTCTCGACTGAACAGCTGAAATACCCTCAAGCTGACGGCAGTGTATGTGCTGCGAAAGCAACAGCGGAAGGTCCAAAACGCATGGACTGTGCGACGGGTTTTGGCGCTGCGACAGTGGTCACTGCGACTTTTGGTTTTGTGGCTGTTTCACGTATTGTTGAAAAGCTGATTCAAAAGCACTCTAAGTAGTTCTTTATTATTTGCTTGAGAACACTAAACCATTGTCACCTGTACATTTAGTCATAATCTATTGGATATTAAAATGATGTCATTCCCAAGCTCTCCATTCGGCACTGAAATTACCAGTGATGATATTGTCGCGAAGATGCAGACATTCAGCGGCTGGGAAGATCGTTATCGCCAAGTGATTCAATGGGGTAAGAAATTACCTAGCATGCCTGATGAGCTGAAGAGTGAGCAGGTTGTAGTTTCTGGTTGTGAAAGCCAAGTCTGGCTAGTTTCTCAGAACATCGACGGTGTTTGGTATTTTTGTGCTGATTCTGATGCTCGTATCGTGCGCGGTCTGATTGCATTAGTGATGGCTGCGTATGATGGAAAAACATCAGAGCAGGTTCAAGCGTTCGATATTGATGGTTACTTTGAAAACATCGGTTTAATCACCCACCTAAGCCCATCTCGCGGAAACGGATTAAAAGCGATTGTTGCTCAAATCCAAGAGTTAAGTGCTTAATATCACTCAGATACACAGAAACAAAAAGGGTTGACGCTAAACGCCAACCCTAAATAATCTCGCCACACCCTAAAGCATATCAACGGCTTTTTCTATCGCAGCTATAAGCTTATCAACGTCATCCATGTTGTTGTAAATACCAAATGAAATTCGAACCGTTCCTTTCACATTAAGTGCATCCATTAATGGGTGAGCACAATGATGTCCTGCACGTGCCGCGATGCCCTGCTGATCCAGTAGGGTCGCTATATCTTGATGGTGAACACCATCCATCACAAAAGTAATCACACTTGCGTTAGGTTGATAACCCAATACTTGAATATCATCCAGTTTACAGAGCGCAAGGTAGGTCTCGTTCTGTAGCTGGTGGATATGATTTTCGACATCTTGCTGTGCAAAACCACGTAACCATTCTATTGCAGTGCTTAATGCTATCGCTCCGGCCACATTTGGCGTGCCCGCTTCAAATTTCCCTGGTAACTGTGAAAAAGTAGTGCCAGAAAAAGAGACGCGCTCAACCATTTTTCCACCACCGTGCCAAGGTGGCATCGCTTCGAGCAATTCAAGTTTGCCATAAAGTACACCTATACCCGCAGGGGCATAGAGCTTGTGCCCTGAGAATACGTAGAAATCCGCCCCTAAAGCAGCAACATCAACTGGCTCATGAACGATGCCTTGTGCGCCATCGACCACAACAATCGCATTCATCTTGTGTGCTTTTTCTATGACAGCTTCAATTGGCTGACGAGAACCCGTCACGTTGGTTATCTGAGCCAATGCAACAATCTTGGTTCGTCCATTTAAAAGCGTATCAAACGCGACTAGGTCAAATTCGCAATCCGATGTCATCGGTACTTTAACGACTTTAGCCCCGGTTTGTTCTGCAACAATTTGCCAAGGCACAATGTTGGCGTGATGCTCCATTTCGCTAACCAAGATCTCATCGCCAGGCTGAAGGGTACTTCTTGCATACGTTTGAGCAATTAGGTTGAGTGCTTCGGTGGCACCGCGAGTCCAAATGATCTCTTTTGAAGAGCTTGCACCAATAAACTGAGCGACCTTATCTCTTGCCGCTTCAAACTGACTGGTCGCGTTCGCTGTTAAGCTATGACTACCACGGTGAACATTGGCATTTTGTTTGGAGTAATATTGGCTAATGGCATCAATAACCACCTGAGGTTTTTGTGTCGTTGCCGCGCTGTCTAAATAAATCAACGGCTGTTGATTGATGGTTTGTGATAGCGCAGGAAACTGCTCTCGGATGTGATTGATATCAAGCATCTATTCTTACCTAAAATCTTGGGAATTGGTGCTAGCGTTGTGCTTAGCGGTATTGTTATTTTATCGCGACTTGTTAACCGTTGCTGACTAATCTTGATGATTCCAGCGATTTTCTTGCCCTTTGACTTGAGCGAACAGTCTTTGGTTAACAGGAACGTCTATCTGATGCTTGAGTGCAGTCTTAATAAGGTAGCCGTTAATGAAGTCGATCTCTGTTTTACGTTGGTAAAACATATCCTGCTTCATGGATGAATTGTTCTGTGCCGTGGCTTGGATAACCTGTTTGACGCTTGCTTCCAATTCATCGAATGAACAAACGATCCCTTCGGCTTGCATAACCTGCGTGAGCTCTTTAACGATAGAATTCAAAATACCCTCAAATCTTTTATCTGCAAGTTCGCCATTCTTGATTTGTTCAAGGCCCGTGAGTGGGTTGATCGCACAATTGATGGCGAGCTTAGTCCAAAGCGCGGTTTCTATTTGTGGGTTCCAACGCACAGCAGGGAGAGCATCATCTAAGACATCAACTAAAAACGCACACTGTTGGCCGATTTGGTTGAAAGCACCCAACTGGGTTTGTCCGATTCCTGTGTGAGACACATTATTGCGGTCGGGTTTGAATGCAGCTTGAGTAGTGGTTGCCAATATTATTGGGTAAGCATCAATTTGAGTGGCTATCTCATCAACCGCGCCCATTCCGTTATGCATGAATATGAGAATGGTGTCTGGGTCGAGATGTTGGAGGAGCGGAGTGGTTGCGGTTTCGACTTGCCAAGCCTTGACGGTGAAGATAACCAGATCACTCGCGGCTAATCGTTCGATATTGTTGTTACTGATAGGGAGAGAGGGTTGTCCATCAAGTGATAGCTCAATGGAGTGGTCGGAAGAACGACTCCACAAAGACACATTATGACCAGCTTGAAGTAGTTTTATTGCCCATAAAGAGCCGATGGCCCCTGGCCCAACAATAGTGATGTTCACAGCAATACCGAGATAAGAAAGTGATGCTGCAAGGATAGCGAGGCATTAAATGAAAGCAATAAAAAATGGCACCCGAGGGTGCCATTTAGGAAACTTTCTTAGAAGTTCGATTAGAACTTGTAAGTTACTGCAACGTAGTGACCGAAGCCTGTTGATTTGAATCCATCAGTATCTTTAATACCGTAGATGTCTTTGTAACCTTTTAGGCCGTAACCAACAGCAAAACGATCTGAGTGCCAGTAGATACCATTGTACATTGCACCACCGTTACTTGCAGAAGAGTACTTGTCTTCCAGACCAAATTGGTAATCGATGTAACCTTGGTAAGAGACGAATGAACCGTTCTCGAAGAAGTAGAAAGGTTTAAACCAGTTTGCAGAAACTTGGTAACCGTTCCAATCTTTGTTGTTTGAATCGTATGTACCGTAAAGGTTTAGGCCAATTTTGCCTAACCACGGAACCATTACGTCAGAACCTAAACCAACTTTTTGAGTGTTAACGCCAGAGTTACCACCCCATTCCATAAGTGTAGATACGTAAAGCTCTTGAACTGGACCGAAAGAAAGATCTTTACCTGTAAGTCCGTCTAGAGACATACGAGGAGCGAACTTCATGAACATCTTTTCAGCACCAGCTTTATCGCTGCCTGGATCAGACGTTAGGTTGAATACGTCAACATAGCCATAAAGGTCGAAGATTCCCGAGCGGCCACCGAATTCCATCTCTAGGTAATCATGTGAAGACTCACCTGGAAGTTCGTCAATTGCAGCCATAAGGTTGAATTGCATCCATTTGTAATCGTTTTTGTGGATGTCGCCGTCAGAATAATCCGCTGCCATTACTGGAGCAGATACTGCTGCAAGTAGGCCAAGAGTTAAAAGTGATTTACGCATAATGGA
Organism: Vibrio sp. 10N.286.51.B11; assembly: GCF_041469245.1. Taxonomy (NCBI): domain Bacteria; kingdom Pseudomonadati; phylum Pseudomonadota; class Gammaproteobacteria; order Vibrionales; family Vibrionaceae; genus Vibrio; species Vibrio sp. 10N.286.51.B11. The sequence goes on from NZ_JBFRKI010000002.1 coordinate 154,501, forward strand.
ACTCTCTATGTTTGAAATAAGTAACCCGCTAATCCGTGCGTGTTTATGATGTCCGAATGCCGAGCATAATAGCGATTTTGTTCTCAAATAAAAGTGAGACGGAGTGAAAATTACAATTATTAAGGTGAAGCTGATCACACTAATGATCTAAATGATGGAACTTTAATGTGGCAATGCATCTTGATGCACCTCTAATTCTATTGATTTTGTGAAACTCGATTATTTTGTGGATAAATAGGTGAAATACTGTGCTAAGCAAACGATTCTACTAATTAGAGTGATATGCATATCAAAATCAACAGTATTCTTTTCTAAGCGTTTTCTCTTAAAAAATGACTCATTCAAACCACCTCTTAATCTCGTCTTTGATCTATTTTTGACCAACAGCGTAGTGGAGTTGGAATCAATTGATGGACAACTCATGTGATGACTGCCTAGGGATTTGAACCTAGCTACTTTTTGAATCACGGAGAATTAAAGACAGTTCACTGCACTAGATTTTGAAATACTTTTTAAAGATTAGTTATTGGACTAATCATTTGTGTGACGAACTGGTCTAACTTTTTTGGAGAGAAGACCGATGAAATATTCACCTATACTCGCTGTAGCGATATCAGCCCTTTTCATTGTTGGGTGTGATGATGACGATGAACCAACAACTCAACTACAAGCTGTACATGCATCGCCAGATGCGCCTTTAGCTAACGTTTTAGTCAATAGCCAGGCTCGTTGGAGCGGTGTCGATTATGCTCAGGCATCCGGATACGCCTCAGTAGATCAAGGACAGACAACTCTTCAAGTCGATGTTCAACTCCCAGGTGACGCTGTTGCTACTGTTATTTCTCCAAGCCAATTCGATTTAAGCGGTGAATTAGATTACACCGTGATGGTTGTAGGCGACGCCGATGGATCCAACAATCCTGTAGAGGCTTTGGTTGTTACTCGCCCTGCTGCAGGAACGGCAACAAGTTCAAGCCTAGATGTGCAAGTAGTACACGCGGCAACAGGTGTTGGCGATGTAAATCTGTATGTCACTGGTCCTAGTGATCCATTGGGCGCTCCGCTTGGTACTCTCGGTTATAAGGACTTTACTGACGTACTCAATATCCCAGAAGGGCAATACCGAGTGAGATTAGAAACCGTGAGCGGTAGTGCTATTGCTTTTGACTCTGGAGAAATCACTCTTTCTGGCGGTAGCGAGCTAACTATTGCAGCGGTACCAAGAGCTGACTCAAACAGTGTATCTCCGGTGAAGTTGATGGTGATGGACGGTAGTGGATCATCGTTAATCTACGACATGGCAGAAACTGCCGAAGTAAGAGTCGGGCATTTGGTCGATGGCGCACCAGCTGTAGATGTATTTGTTAATTCTGCTAAGTTTGCTCCTCTTGATGGTTTAATGTTTAAAGAAATTCGCGGTTTCTTAGATTTAGCAGCAGACAGTTATGATATTGATATATACGAAACGGGAACGACGTCTCCGTCATTTATTGATGTTGATGGATTAGCTGTATTTGCTGGCATGGATTACAGCATCTATGCGGTAGGGACAGTAAGTCCACTGAATTTGGAACCTTTGGTTGTTCCTGAAAACCGTCGTCCGGTTGCGACCAGTGCGGTGTTAAACATTACCCACGCCGCTGCTAACCCAATTGCGGCATCGGTGGATATCTACTTAACAGAAAACGCGGGGATCTCTGGTAGCACTCCGGCGCTAAGTGATGTGAAATTCAGAGATTATGCGAATGGCATTTATGTTACGGCGGGGTCTTACTTTGTGACGATTACTGTAGCGGGTCAGCCGTCAGTTGTGGCTATCGACTCTGCGCCCGCAACCTTAGCTGATGGTGTGGTGTATCAAGTCGTGGCGATTGATGATTCGATGGGTACGGGTTTTAACCTAATTGTCAGTGAAACAACAGACTAGATCTGAAGACAGAACGTAGAAGAGGGTAGATCAATGCTACCCTCTTCTTATTTGTTTTCTTTGACTCTATTCTTGGTTAGTTTTGGCTTTCTCTAATAAATCCGTGAAAAAGTGGCGTAACGAGTAGAGCATGATCAAACTTGGAATCACCATAAGTGCGGTCAGTATAAAGAAGGTTGACCAATCATTGAGGTAATCGACCAATTCACCACTAAATGAAGCCAGTGTTGTTCGACCGAAGTTACCCAAGGATGCGAGTAATGCATATTGGGTTGCAGAGAAGGCCTGCCCGGTTAATAGTGTTAAGAAAGAGACAAAAGCTACTGTTGAAAAGGCGGTAGTGAAGTTATCGACAATAATCGTTGCCAAGAACAGTGTTTCACTTGGGCCTGCTTGAGCGATCCATGCAAACATTAGATTACTGGCTGCCATGGCAACACCGCCAATCATCAGTCCGCGTACAATGCCGAATTTTACATTGAAGACGCTGCCTACCAAAGTGAAGAATATGGTTGCGCCCCAACCAATTAACTTCGAATAGTGGCCGATCTGTTCGTTACTGAAACCTATCTCTTTATAGAAGGTGATCGACATGCGACCTAGGAAGGCTTCACCTATCTTAAATAGGAATACGAACAGCAGTAGGGTGATGGCAACTTGAACTCCGTTTCGTTTGAAGAAGTCATAAAACGGTTCTAACACGGTAACACTGAACCAAGCCACGACTTTCGAACCGACAACCTTATTGTGGCGTTGCTGAGCCTGTTCTTGCAGGGCTTCGCGTTGTGTATTTGGCTCTCCGACAAAAAGAGTAAACAGCATTAGTACGACAACGACGCCTGCCATTCCGTAATACACGCCATTCCAACCGATTGAGTCTGCGTTAATAAAGGCAAGGTAGCCTGGTAGAGAATACCCCGTCCACCAACCAATTACGGCCATTGCAGAAGCTTGCGGCAGTTTTGATGCTTCGGATTTTGGGAAGGTATCAATACGAAATGCATCAATCGCGATGTCTTGCGTGGCTGAGGCAATGGCAATAGCGAGCGCCAACATTGAAGTAAACGCCAAGTTCTCTGCGGGATTGACGCCTGCGATGAATAAGGTACCGATTAAAACAATGGATTGGCAGAAAAAGATCCAACTGCGTCGCTGGCCGAGTATTGCGTGAAGCACCGGCAGTTTTACTCGGTCTACCAATGGTGCCCATAGAAAGTTAATCGCATACACGGCAAACACACTGCCAAAGTAGCCGATGGCAGCACGCGTTAAACCTGCATCTTTTAGCCAACCAGACATATTGGATCCAATAAGAACCCATGGGAAGCCACTCGAACAGCCGAGCATAAACACCCAAAGTAGGCGTTTATCTAGGTAGCTGCGGAAAGTCTGCATCCAAGAAAGAGAGGGAGTGCCTGATGACATAGGGCGTCCTTGTGTAGAAAAACGCCCTTAAGAAATAAGGGCGTTAGATTGGATTACTTAAGAAGGGTCACTTTAGTGATGACGATTGGGTCAACTGGTATGTCTGACATGCGGCCCATTCGCTTGGTTGGAATCGTTGCCATCTTTTGAACAACATCAAAACCTTCAGTTACTTTGCCGAATACAGCGTAGCCTGGGTTGCTACCTTTTGCGTTCAAGAAGTCGTTATCTGAAAAGTTAATGAAGAACTGACGAGTTGCAGAATCTGGCGCATTAGTACGAGCCATCGCGATTGTTGCTGTATCGTTCTTCAAGCCATTGCTGCCTTCATTCTTGATAGGAGCGTAAGTTGCTTGTTGATTCATCTCTTGATCGAAGCCGCCACCTTGAGCCATAAAGCCAGGAATAACACGGTGGAAGATAGTGCCTTCGTAGCTGCCGTCAGCAACGTATTTTAGGAAGTTCTCCGCACTAACCGGTGCTTGTTCTTGGTTAAGCTCAATAGTGAAGTCGCCTAATGTTGTTTCCACGTTTACTTTAGGACCAGCCCAAACGCTCACGCTCACTAGCATTAATGCGATAGAAGATAAAATACGACCCATTAGAAACGTTCCTTCATGTAAGTTTGTAGCTCTTGGTCGTTAGCGATCTCAGTAAGAACCAAGTTGATCACGTCATTAAGAACCATAGAGATGTCGTCGTTAGATGCACTCAATGCACCAGTGCGTGTTGCAGTGCCGTTGAATGTTTTAACTAGTTTGCCTTCAGGTGTTTCAGCGGTAACTTCAAGCGTTACTTTACCGTCCATTTTGTTTTCCATAATGGTGTGCTCTACGGTAACGAGTGCTTCTTGAATCTCTAAAACAATCGAGTTTTCACTGTTTACGCTCGCACGAAAACCTTGAGACTCTAACTGCTGTGCAACAGCATTTTCTAGAGAAATACGCATGTTTTGCTTAGCGTGAATTGGCTGAATGTTTGAACGGCCACTATCAACCAATGCAACATATTGAGCGGCACGAACATCTTTACTGGTTAGTGTGTATGTTTTGCCTTGTACAAGGTTGCTTGAGCTTAGTGAAGCTTCTGGCATTACATTGATCTGTTCTTGCTGAGGGGCTGAACATGCTGTCAAAGCCATAATAGAAGCAGCCAAAATCAGTTTTTTCATTCCTTTATCCTTTCTAAATTCACACCAGAAGCTCGGTATCTTAAATTCTTGTGAAGTCGTTTCTGCTTATTTATTAAAATTCGCAGGTTCTCTTGTTGCTTGTAATATCTCAAATTTTTGGTTTAGTTCAAGCGTTTCAACGTTAGCTTCACCAAATAGTCTTGCTAGTTTGACATCGTATCCGAGGTGTCGGTTGCCAATAACAATTAATTTGCCTCCATTGCTTAGAACATGCTTTGCATCACAGAACATTTGCCACGCAATGTGATCCGTAATCGCTTGTTGCTGATGGAATGGAGGATTACACATCACTAGGTAGGTGCTGTTTTTCTTGAAGCCATCTAAACAGTTATTGGCGATGAACTGGAAGTTGCCTTCTTCACCAAGGTTATCCTTGACGTTTTGGCGCGCCGACTCCACCGCCATAAAGCTTTCATCCACACAGGTGATACGAGCTTGTGGGTTCAATTGCCCTGCTTTTACACTCAATACACCGTTGCCACAGCCTAGATCGATGATATGACGTAGCTCAGGATCTTGTGGGATGTGCTCTAGCATATAGCGAGCGCCTTGATCGAGTGCTTCCCCTGAGTAAACATTTGGTAAATTTTTCAGACGGATATCTTCACCGTCCACATCCCATTCAACAAAAGGCTCTACTGTTTGAATAGGCTGGCAGTTTGGAGACGAGAATACTAAGCGGTGTTTTTTCTTCGCTAGTGATGTTTTGGTTTCGCCTAGGTACTTTTCGAACAGGTTAAGCGTAGAAGTGTGAATCTCTTTTACCTTGTTGACGCCAATCACTTGGCAGCCTACAGGCAATGCTTGGCGTAGCTGGCTCAGTTGCCAGATTAGGTGACGATTTGTTTTTGGCAGCTGCATGATCACAAGGTCGATACCGTGTGGGATATCATCCATCGTGTTCAAGAAGTTCACTCGGTTACTTTGATTGCGCTGCAAGTTTTTCAGGGCGCCACGGTGAGAGATAAATGAGTCGCTCATCATAGTGACATCATGATCTTTCGAGAACCAAGTCGATAGGGCACCGAAGCTGTCGTTCATGATCAGGATGTGTTTACCAGGTTCAAGGTTCATCTCTTCAACATGGCTAATAATGTATTCGTCGCCCGCATCCCAAGCTTGAAGGGTTTCATTTGAACGTTTCGGGAAACGATGTAAGGTCAAAGTTCTGTCGTGAAGGGTAAGTTCGGTTTTCATTGCTTGAGATACTTATGTAAGAAATAACAAAGATATTGTCTCAAATGCAGGCTGAACAAGATAGAAAAAACTCAACCAAACCTATGCCATTCGCTATGAAATACTCAGACACTCGACCTGTTAGGGTTTATACTCAGCCCACGGATAATGCCAATACGTTATTAAGGAATCACAATGATCCAAGAAGTTATCGAAACAAAATTGCACAATGAGTTTTCACCAAGTCATTTAAACGTGGTCAATGAGAGCTATATGCACAATGTTCCGGCTGGTTCTGAGAGTCATTTCAAAGTGATTGTTGTCAGCGATGTGTTTGAAGGTTTGCGTCTTATTGCTCGTCATCGAGCGGTAAATAAAGCTCTTTCAGAAGAGCTAGCGAATAATATTCACGCACTGTCCATTCACACTTATACAAAAGATGAATGGATGAAGCAGCTCGATAACGTGCCAGACAGCCCTATGTGTATGGGTGGTGGCAAGTAACACAGCGAGCATATTGACAAAAGGTGGTGATGCCGCCTTTTTTGTCGCCAAACCTATGTGTTTTTCGTTGTTATATCACTCAAACTGATGGCAATTTGAACGACTAAAAATACCTACAATGAGTAATGTTTTTATTAACAGTGTTTCAACATAACTAGTAAAATATTAGTTTGTGACAGAGTATTAATCTCTTGTTTAAAACACGATTCAAAAGCCATTTTATCTGTGCGGCTCGTCAAATTTATACATATTTGAGAGGCCATATGCTTCAAATCTCACCAAATAAAGGCTGTATTCAAGTTATTGGTCATGGCATCGAGTTGTCAAAAAATGCTAGAATATCGCACCTGATAAATCTCACATAATATTTGTGATGAGTTTATTAATGTAATGTTGCGATTTTGGTATCTCAAATTTACCAAAACCGGACACTGTAATGTCGTGTCTAAGGGCGATTTTAAAACGTCCTGAATTTACGCAATTAAAAGAATCTTTTTCCCGATAAAGTAGTGCAAGTGCGTATGATTACAATAAAGAAGGGTTTGGATCTTCCTATCGCAGGAACTCCATCCCAGGTGATTAATGATGGTAAGTCCATCACTAAAGTCGCCTTGCTTGGCGAAGAGTACGTTGGTATGCGTCCTACGATGCATGCTCGCGTTGGTGATGAAGTGAAGAAAGGCCAAGTTCTTTTTGCAGATAAAAAGAACCCAGGTGTTGTATTTACTTCTCCAGCAAGCGGTAAAGTTATTGAAGTGAACCGTGGTGCTAAGCGTGTTCTTCAATCAGTAGTGATTGAAGTAGCAGGCAATGAGCAAATCACGTTCAATAGCTATGAAGCTAACCAACTAGCAAGTCTTGACCGTGAAACGGTTAAAGCTCAGTTAGTTGAGTCTGGCGCATGGACCGCTTTGCGAACTCGTCCGTTCAGCAAGGTTCCAGCAGTTGATTCTGAAACTCAGGCTATTTTCGTTACTGCTATGGATACTAATCCGCTAGCAGCTGAGCCAGAATTAATCATTAACGAGCAGTCTGATGCTTTCGTTGCTGGTTTAGATCTTCTTTCAACTCTGACTAACGGTAAAGTGTACGTTTGTAAAAAAGGTACTAGCTTACCTCGTTCAGCTCAGTCTAACGTTGAAGAACATGTTTTTGATGGCCCACACCCTGCAGGTCTTGCAGGCACGCATATGCATTACCTATACCCGGTAAATGCACAAAATGTAGCGTGGAGCATTAACTACCAAGACGTTATCGCATTCGGTAAGTTGTTCCTTACTGGTGAGATTTACTCTGAGCGTGTTGTTTCTCTGGCTGGTCCAGTAGTTAATAACCCACGCCTAGTTCGTACTCAAATTGGTGCTAGCCTTGAAGAGTTGACGGACAGCGAGTTGATGCCAGGTGAAGTTCGCCTGATCTCAGGTTCAGTATTATCTGGTGTTCACGCTTCAGGTCCACATGCTTACCTTGGCCGTTACCATCAACAGGTTTCGGTTCTTCGTGAAGGTCGTGATAAAGAGCTATTTGGCTGGGCTATGCCTGGTAAGAACAAGTTCTCTGTTACTCGTTCATTCCTTGGTCACGTGTTTAAAGGTCAGTTGTTCAACATGACAACGACAACAAACGGTAGTGATCGCTCTATGGTTCCAATTGGTAACTACGAGAAAGTAATGCCATTAGATATGGAGCCTACTTTGCTGCTTCGCGATCTATGTGCTGGCGACGTTGATAGTGCACAAGCACTTGGTGCGCTAGAGCTAGATGAAGAAGATTTAGCACTGTGTACCTTTGTATGTCCTGGTAAGTACGAGTACGGTCAGTTACTTCGTGAATGCCTAGATACAATTGTGAAGGAAGGGTAATTTTCATGGGCCTTAAAAAGTTTATTGAAGACATCGAGCATCATTTTGAACCAGGTGGTAAACACGAAACGTGGTTTGCGCTTTACGAAGCTGCAGCAACACTTTTCTACACACCAGGTACAGTTACAAAGAAAAGCTCGCATGTCCGTGATAGCGTTGACTTAAAACGTATCATGATCATGGTTTGGCTTGCGGTATTCCCAGCAATGTTCTGGGGTATGTACAACGCAGGTGGTCAAGCTATTGCAGCACTAAACCACATGTATTCAGGTGCAGAACTAGTTTCTATCATTGATGGTAACTGGCACTACTGGCTAACCGAAATGCTTGGAGCCTCCTTAGGAGCCGATGCAGGTTGGGGCAGTAAGATGCTCTTGGGTGCGACTTACTTCTTACCTATCTACGCGACGGTCTTTATCGTTGGTGGTTTCTGGGAAGTACTGTTCTGTATGGTGCGTAAGCACGAAGTTAACGAAGGTTTCTTTGTTACTTCTATCTTGTTCGCGCTTATTGTTCCGCCAACACTTCCTCTATGGCAAGCTGCACTAGGTATTACCTTCGGTGTTGTTGTTGCTAAAGAGATTTTTGGTGGTACGGGTCGTAACTTCCTAAACCCTGCACTTGCTGGCCGTGCGTTCCTATTCTTTGCATACCCTGCTCAGATTTCTGGTGACGTAGTTTGGACTGCAGCTGATGGTTTCTCTGGTGCAACAGCGCTTAGCCAATGGGCTCAAGGCGGTGGTAGCGCGCTAATGAACACGGTATCTGGTGAGACGATCACTTGGATGGACGCATTCATTGGTAACATTCCAGGTTCTATCGGTGAAGTATCAACGCTTGCACTTATGATCGGTGCTGCAATGATCGTATACATGGGCATTGCTTCATGGCGCATCATTGCTGGTGTTATGATCGGTATGATTGCTGTATCAACATTGTTTAATGTGATCGGTTCTGACACTAACGCAATGTTCAGCATGCCTTGGCACTGGCACCTAGTTCTAGGTGGCTTCGCATTTGGTATGTTCTTCATGGCAACAGACCCTGTATCAGCGTCATTTACCAATGGTGGTAAGTGGTGGTACGGCATCCTAATCGGCGCAATGTGTGTAATGATTCGTGTAGTTAACCCTGCATACCCAGAAGGCATGATGCTTGCGATTCTATTCGCAAACCTATTTGCTCCTCTGTTTGACCACGTTGTAATCGAGAAGAACATTAAGCGGAGACTAGCGCGCTATGGCAAGTAATAACGATAGCATTAAAAAGACGCTGTTTGTTGTTATCGCATTGAGCCTAGTGTGCTCAATCATCGTTTCAACAGCTGCAGTTGTTCTTAAACCTAAGCAACAAGCTAACGCGGTTCTAGATCAGCAAACTAAGATCCTTGAAGTTGCGGGCATTGAACTTGCGGGTAATATCCCTGAACTGTACGCAGAGAACATTGAACCTCGTCTAGTTGATTTCGCTACTGGCGATTTCGTTGACGGCGATGCTGCTGCATACGACCAACGTAAAGCGGCAAAAGATCCAGCTCAGTCAATCAAGCTTTCAGCTGAAGATGACATCGCTAAGATCCTTCGTCGTGCTAACACGGGTACTGTATACCTTGTGAAAGATGGCGCTGAAACTTCTAAAGTTATCATCCCTGTTCACGGTAACGGTCTATGGTCAATGATGTACGCATTCGTTGCGGTAGAAACTGATGGCAACACAGTTTCTGGTATCACTTACTACGAGCAAGGTGAAACTCCTGGACTTGGTGGTGAAGTTGAGAACCCATCTTGGCGCGCTCAATTCGTTGGTAAGAAATTATTCGACGAAAACCACAAACCTGCTATTCAGGTTGTTAAAGGTGGCGCTCCTCAAGGTTCTGAGCACGGTGTAGATGGCCTTTCTGGTGCAACACTGACTAGCGTTGGTGTTCAACATACATTTGACTTCTGGTTAGGTGATATGGGCTTTGGTCCGTTCCTAGCAAAAGTTCGTGACGGAGGTCTGAACTAATGTCTAGTGCAAAAGAAATTAAAAAGAGCATCTTAGCGCCGGTGTTGGACAACAACCCAATCGCGCTACAGGTTCTTGGTGTGTGTTCTGCTCTTGCGGTAACCACTAAGCTAGAAACAGCATTTGTTATGACTATCGCGGTAATGTTCGTTACTGCTCTGTCTAACTTCTTCGTTTCTTTGATCCGTAACCACATTCCTAACAGTGTGCGTATCATCGTTCAGATGGCAATTATCGCATCACTAGTAATCGTGGTAGACCAAGTGCTTAAAGCATACCTATACGATATCTCTAAGCAGCTATCTGTATTCGTAGGCCTAATCATTACTAACTGTATTGTAATGGGTCGTGCTGAAGCATTCGCAATGAAGTCTGCGCCAATCCCATCTCTAATCGATGGTCTTGGTAACGGTCTTGGTTACGGTTTCGTTCTTATCACTGTTGGTTTCTTCCGTGAGCTTCTAGGCTCTGGCAAACTATTTGGTATGGAAGTACTACCTCTAGTGAGCAACGGTGGTTGGTATCAGCCAAACGGCTTGATGCTTCTAGCACCTTCTGCATTCTTCCTAATTGGTTTCTTGATTTGGGCAATTCGTGTGTTCAAACCAGAACAAGTAGAAGCGAAGGGGTAAGGTAGTCATGGAACATTATATTAGTCTGCTAGTTAAATCGATTTTCATCGAAAACATGGCGCTTTCTTTCTTCCTAGGTATGTGTACATTCCTAGCGGTATCTAAGAAAGTTAAAACTTCTTTTGGTCTTGGTGTTGCGGTAGTTGTAGTACTTACAATCGCTGTTCCTGTAAACAACCTTGTTTACACACACATCCTGAAAGAAAACGCGCTTGTTGACGGTGTCGATTTAAGTTTCCTTAACTTCATCGCATTCATCGGTGTTATCGCGGCACTTGTACAAATCCTAGAGATGGTTCTAGACCGTTTCTTCCCACCTTTGTACAACGCACTAGGTATCTTCCTTCCACTGATCACAGTTAACTGTGCAATCTTTGGTGGTGTATCTTTCATGGTAACTCGTGACTACAACTTTGCTGAATCTGTTGTTTACGGCTTCGGTTCTGGTGTGGGTTGGATGTTAGCTATCGTTGCTCTTGCGGGTATCCGTGAGAAGATGAAGTACTCTGACGTACCTCCAGGTCTTCGTGGCCTTGGTATCACGTTCATTACTGTTGGTCTGATGGCGTTAGGCTTTATGTCTTTCTCTGGTGTTCAACTGTAGGGTAAGCACCCAGTAATAAGGAATAACAAATGTTTAGTATTATTCTTGGCGTAGCGATGTTTACCATTATTGTACTGGCTCTAGTACTAGTGATTCTTTTCGCTAAGTCTAAGTTAGTACCATCAGGTGACATCACTATTTCAGTAAACGGCGACCCTGAAAAGGCGATCGTTACTCAACCTGGTAGCAAGCTACTTGGTGCCCTGGCTGGCGCTGGTATCTTCGTATCTTCTGCTTGTGGTGGCGGTGGCTCTTGTGGTCAGTGTCGTGTAAAAGTTAAGTCTGGTGGTGGCGACATCCTTCCAACTGAACTTGATCACATCACAAAAGGTGAAGCTCGCGAAGGCGAACGTCTTGCATGTCAAGTTGCTATGAAAACTGACATGGAGATTGAACTAGACGAAGATATCTTTGGTGTTAAAAAGTGGGAATGTACTGTTATCTCGAATAACAACGAAGCTACTTTCATCAAAGAACTTGCTCTAGCGATCCCTGAAGGTGAAGAAGTTCCGTTCCGCGCGGGTGGTTACATTCAGATTGAAGCTGAACCACATCACGTGAAATACGCAGATTACGATATTCCTGAGGAATACCGTGGTGACTGGGATAAGTTCAACTTGTTCCGTTATGAGTCTATCGTTAAAGAGCATTCGATCCGTGCTTACTCTATGGCTTCATACCCAGAAGAGAAAGGCATCATCAAGCTTAACGTGCGTATCGCAACTCCGCCGCCAAACAACCCTGACGTAGCTCCTGGTGTTATGTCTTCATACATCTGGTCTCTTAAAGAAGGCGACAAATGTACTATTTCTGGTCCATTTGGTGAGTTCTTTGCTAAAGACACAGACAATGAAATGGTATTCATCGGTGGTGGTGCAGGTATGGCGCCTATGCGTTCTCATATCTTCGACCAACTTAAGCGTCTTAAGTCTACTCGTAAGATGTCTTACTGGTATGGCGCGCGTTCTAAGCGTGAGATGTTCTACATTGAAGATTTCGATGGCCTAGCGGCTGCAAACGAAAACTTCGTGTGGCACTGTGCACTGTCTGATCCTCAACCAGAGGACAACTGGGACGGTTACACTGGTTTCATCCACAACGTACTGTACGAAAACTACCTGAAGGATCACGAAGCTCCTGAAGATTGTGAGTACTACATGTGTGGTCCACCGATGATGAACGCTGCTGTTATCGGCATGCTGAAAGATCTTGGTGTAGAAGATGAAAACATCCTACTAGATGACTTCGGTGGTTAATCCACTTAAGTGATTGATATTATGGCTGACTCCTACGAGTCAGCCATTTGTTTTTCTAAGACAGCTTTTGACAACATACTGGCTTATATAAGAAAGAGTAAGGCATTCAAAATACCTATTTTTTACTCTTATTTTTCCTTATATAAATCCTCAACATTAGACAGGAGTAAGCAAGTGAGAATTTGGCTTGTTGCATTAACTTCTTTGATTTTTCTTGCGGGCTGTGAGCAGTCAAGAGAGCAAGTGCATTTGAGTGGCCCAACGATGGGCACGAGTTACAATATTAAATACATCAATGGTGATGAATTTCCTGAGTCTAATGAAGTTCATACAGAGATCGATCGTCTACTTGAAGAAGTAAACGACCAGATGTCGACTTACCGTGAAGATTCCGAATTAAGCCGTTTCAACCAGCATAAAGGTGCGGATGCGTTCGAAGTATCTGAGCAAACAGCGACGGTTGTGAAAGAAGCGATTCGTTTGAACGGTCTTACTGAAGGAGCTCTGGATGTAACGGTTGGTCCGTTAGTTAACTTATGGGGTTTTGGTCCTGAAGCTCGTCCTGAAGTTGTGCCATCAGATGAAGAGCTTGCTGCTCGCAAGGCTAAGATTGGTATCCATCATCTTAGTGTTGAAGGCAACATGTTGAAGAAAGACCTACCTAACCTGTATGTCGATCTATCCACGATTGCAAAAGGTTGGGGTGTTGACGTCGTCGCTGACTACCTTGATTCTATCGGTATTCACAACTACATGGTTGAAGTCGGTGGCGAAATTCGTCTGAAAGGTTTAAACCGTGAGAACGTGGGCTGGCGTATCGCGATTGAGAAACCAAGCGTTGATGAGCGTAATATCCAAGAGATCATCGAGCCGGGTGATATGGCTATCGCAACCTCTGGTGATTACCGTAACTATTTTGAACGTGATGGTGTTCGTTACTCACACATCATCAACCCTGAAACAGGAAAGCCTCTTCACCATAAAGTGGTTTCTGTGACTGTTTTAAACCCGTCTTCAATGACTGCAGACGGCTTATCTACGGGCCTTATGGTCTTAGGTGAGGAAAAAGGAATGGAAGTCGCAAACCAACATAACATCCCAGTGTTCATGGTGGTAAAAACAGCAGATGGCTTTAAAGAAATTGCTTCTGAAGCATTTAAGCCATACTTAGGTAAATAAGGTAAGCGAGATAATTATGAATACATTTCTGATTACATTTGGTGTTTTTCTTGCAGTAATCGCAGCGATGTCAATTGGCTACATTATCCAAAAGAAAGTTGTGAAAGGTAGCTGTGGCGGTTTGGGTGCTGTTGGTATTGATAAAGTATGTAACTGCCCTGAACCTTGTGACGCGCGTAAGAAGCGTGAAGCACGTGAAGCTTACCGTGAAGAGAAGCTGGCTGAGCGTCAACAAAAAGAAGCGGCTTGGAGTAAAGACCGTATCGCTTAATGGGTGACAGTCATAGGGGATAGAGTTATCTATGCCCTCAAATTGAAAAGCTCAAGATTATCGTCTTGAGCTTTTTTAGTTTTGAGGTCTAGCAATTAATCTTGGCATACCAAAATGGAAACAAAAGCGAATGACTATTGTTCGATTTGCATGCTGTTACGCGCAAACACTAGTTGGTTTCTACCTTGCTCTTTTGCCGTATAAAGAAGCTCATCAGCGGCTTTGATCTGTTCATCTAACTTCGCGTCTAAATCGGTTACGCCGATACTGATACTGACCTTGATTCTTTGAGAGTCATGCTCAACAACATGGCTTTCAATGGCTTCTCTCATGGACTCTAAGTTGTCAACAAAGCTTTCAAATGCGCCGCACGACTGAATACAAAACTCTTCGCCACCAAAGCGCACAGCGACATCGTCTTTGAAATGATCTTTGATTATTTTCCCTACATCGATCAGCACGGCATCACCACCATCGTGTCCAAAGGTATCATTCACTTTCTTAAAGAAGTCGATGTCCATCATCGCGATGTTTCGTTGATCGCAGCCTTTACAAGGATGATTGAACAGGTAGCGACGATTCCATAAGCCAGTAAGAGCATCCTCGTTGGCATGTCGAAATAGCTCATTAGCCGCTTCTTTCATATCAAGCAGCTGATGGATACGGCAGAAAAACTCTTCTTGGTTAAAAGGTTTGTAAAGGAAATCGTTGGCACCCGCTTTAAGGAATCGCGCTGTCATAGTGCGATCATCACTCCCGGATAATCCTAGAATGGCCAACTGGTTTCTGTCGTGATCGCGTCGAATCTCACGGATCATCGCTATACCGTCTTTCTTCGGCATATCATGGTCTGTAACAACGAATGTAATATCAGGGTCGTTATGAAGAAGCTTTAATGCTTGTTCGCCATCTTCGGCTTGGATTGTTTGGATATATTGGTGTTCTAGAAGTTGAACTATGTAACGGCGAACGACCGCTGAATCATCGACAACCAGTGCTTTGTGGTGGCGATTATTCGAAATTCTTTGAACTAGAGGGAGTAGGTAGCTTACTGACGACATACTGTCTTTAAGTATGTAATCGATAACGCCTTTGGCTAGGACTTGCTCTCGCAGTTGATTGTCGAACATCCCGGTCAGAACAATGATTTTCTGTTGGTAGCCTAAGACGAGGTCAATGATCTCACCGTCTTGCCCGTCAGGTAAGCAGTAATCCAATACGGCACACAAGAAATCCGTCTCTTGTTCCAAGATCGCTTTGGCTTCTTCTACAGATTCCGCCAACGCAACTTCATAGCCATCGTTCTTAAATTGTTGGTAAAGATAGTTTCTGAATGCGCGACTATCCTCTACCACTAGTATTTTTTCACTCAAAAGCTATCCCTACTTATAGACTAAATACTCCTAACAATACTATCAGAATAGTGGGCGGCGAATGAAGTGAAACCTGTTGAGCTGGACTCCAGATCATTTTAAATCTGAGAATAATTGATTATACTGTTCATAGATACAGTTGTAAGGTTGAGTTATTTCCAAATGTGCAGTTCGGACCAAGAGAAAGTCAGAAAAATAATCCATGTCGATATGGATTGTTTTTACGCGGCTGTAGAAATGCGTGATAACCCTGCTTACCGAAATCGCCCGTTAGCTGTTGGTGGGCATGAAAAGCAACGCGGCGTTTTGAGCACCTGTAATTATGAAGCCCGCAAGTTTGGTGTTCGCTCTGCAATGCCTACCGGAAAGGCCCTACAGCTTTGTCCTAATCTATTGGTTGTGCCGGGAAGAATGTCGGTCTATGTCGAGATATCTAAAAAGATCCGTGAAATCTTCTCTCGATACACATCAATCATTGAACCACTTTCCTTGGATGAAGCTTTCCTTGATGTCACCGATTCTAAGCGGTGTCACGGTTCAGCAACACTTATTGCCGAGTCTATTCGCCGTGATATTTGGAACGAACTGAACCTGACAGCTTCTGCAGGAATTGCACCGATTAAATTCTTGGCGAAAGTGGCCTCAGATCTGAATAAGCCCAATGGTCAGTTTGTTATCCCTCCACAAGACGTGCAATCAGTGATCGATGAGCTACCACTTGAAAAGATTCCCGGTGTCGGCAAAGTGAGCATAGAAAAGCTGCACCAAGCGGGTTTCTTTACTTGTAAGGATATCAAAGAGTCTGACTATCGAGACCTGCTACTCAAGTTTGGCCGTCAAGGTGCATCACTCTGGAAGCGCAGTCATGGCATTGATGATCGAGAAGTTATCATCGAGCGCGAGCGAAAATCGGTAGGTGTAGAGCGCACCTTTACCCAAAACATTTCAAGCTACGCAGAATGTTGGCAGGTAATCGAAGATAAGCTATTTCCTGAACTCGAGACTCGCTTAGAAAAGGCTAGCCCAAGCAAAGCGATCATCAAGCAGGGCATTAAGCTCAAGTTCGCCGACTTTCAACAAACCACGATTGAACACATCCATGCCTCTCTCGATCGTGAACACTTCAAAGAGCTGCTTAGTGAAATACTGAAAAGACAACAGGGGCGAGAAATACGCCTGCTTGGTTTAAGCGTAATGCTGCAACCTAAAGACCAAATGCGTCAGTTGAGCTTCTTTTAAAGATAATGAGTGAGATGAATACCGACTACGCTTCATAGCCTAGTCGGTTTTTTATAAGTAAGAATTACCTAGGAAGTTGTTTTACTCGCGCTAAGGTATCACTGAACGGTTGCTGCTCTAGCTTGCCGTAACCGACCATTTTACTGGCTTTGAGTTTGGTTGAAAGCGGGGTGGCGATTCCACATAAGAAGCGAGTAATTGCCTCGTCGGTAATCAGTTGTTGGCTAGCCGAAATAAACTCATGTATCCATGTCATCACCGTCTCATCATCGATAGGTTCAACATCAACGGTTGGTAAGATTGCCACTTCTCCTCGACATACAGAGCAGTGACCGCAGTTTGTTGGTGCTTTATCATCGGCAAAATAACTCGCAAGGCGTGAGCTTAGGCAAGTATCCGCCTCAAAGAAATTCAGCATTTGGTTAAGGCGGTTTATCTCGCTGTTTTCTTTTGCTTTAAACAACTCAGTTAGACGCTCTGACAGTTGCATCATATCTTCAGAAGTATTGTGGATCGCGTAGACATCGGTGATCTGCTTGCTTTCTAGTTCAATCCAACCTTGTTCATTGAAGTAGTCGATAGCCGCAATCACACGCTGACGATCGGCTTGGAAGTGTGTCCAAAGCGCATCGAAGTCGACTTGGCACCACACTCTTGCTTGAGGAGAGCATTGGAAAATCGCTTCGACAAATTGACGACGTTCACTTTGAAATTGCTCTGTGATCTGCTGTTTCGGACGAATGAACTTAAATTTGTAGTCTGCGAAGTAGCTGTACTTGGGCTCAATCACACCTTCAATTTCGAGATACACCAGTAGTGTTTTTAGCGGTAACTGACGAATGTTGGATTCACGTGATAGTTGATTAAGCATGATCTCCCATTGATTCGAGCCAGAAGCGCCAATGTTTTGATTTTCGTAGATCTCTTTTAATACCGCTTGGATCGATATGTTGTCTGGCGTATCACCAAAAACGAAGTTCTCGAGTGTGCTTAAACCGTGTTTGTTAGCCAGTAAAATACATTCAGACGCTTGCCCATCTCGACCAGCTCTGCCGATCTCTTGTGAGTAGTTTTCGATCGATTTTGGTAAGTCAAAGTGAATCACTCGGCGAATGTTGGACTTATCCACGCCCATACCAAACGCGATAGTTGCGACGATACAGCTCACGTCATCATTCATGAATTGGTGTTGAATAGCATCTCTATTTTCAGGCTTAAGACCCGCATGGTAAGCCACTGCATTAACGCCAGCATTGCGAAGCTGCTGAGCCACCATCTCTGCCGTTTGTTGAAGGGTGACATAAACAATAGTCGGAGCGAGAGAAGCTTGGTTAACCACATTGCACAAGGTTTCTAGCTTACTGGTTTGTTCACAAGGTTGAATCGACAGATCGAGATTTTGACGATAGAAACCCGTAACCACAACGCGCTCCTCATCAATTTCAAACTTTGACTTCATATCTTGGATAACCGCTGTAGTCGCAGTGGCTGTCAGTAGTAGAACCTGAGGAATATTGAGCTGTTTTTGGTATTGAGGAAGCTTCAGGTAGTCGGGTCTGAAGTTGTGTCCCCATTCTGAAATACAGTGCGCTTCATCGACCACAAGCAGTGAGATCGACACTTGGGAGATAAACTGACGAAAGCGTTCGTTCTTCAAGCGCTCGACGGAGATCATGAGGATCTTGGTGTCACCGTTACGCACTGACTGCATAACCTGTTGTGTGGTTTGTCGGTCTTGGCTTGATTCGATTGCCGCTGCGCTAATACCTTTACTGTGCAGGAAAGCGAGTTGGTCTTTCATCAAGGCTAACAGTGGCGATATCACCAAGGTTAAGTGCGGTAACTCTAATGCTGGTAATTGATAGCACAGCGATTTACCTGAGCCTGTCGGGAATATCGCGGCAGTCGAGTGACCAGATAGAACGTTATCAATGACTTGCTTTTGCCCATTGCGCAGTGAGTCGAATCCGAATACTTGTTTTAGCTTCTGCTCAATCATTTATGTTCTACCTGAGTTATTAAGTGTCGTATTGATGCTAAAGCGGGCGCCTATTCATGATAGCGTCGCTTGATGAATCAAATGTCTTGCACCTGATTGTACCTAATTCTATTCTGTAGCTCCTATAGAAAAGCACCCCAATAGTATGAATAAGTCTGAGCTTCGCCAAATAATCATAGAGCAACTCGAATCCCGATTACGTATCGCACAATCTGCGACTCAGCGTGCGATTGATGCTGCGACCGATGAAGAGACTGTGCCTGAACATAAGTACGATACATTGGCATTAGAAGCTTCGTATCTCGCCCATGGTCAAGCGGTGAGGGTACAAGAGTGTGAAGACGATATTCAGTGTTATCGTAACTTAGTGTTGCGTGATAGTGAGAAGGTTACGGTGAGCAGTTACGTTGTGGTCATTGACGAGCATGATCAATATAAACATTTCTTTATGGGGCCGAGAGTCGGCGGACTTTCTGTCACGTGGAATGAGAATGAGATTGCCATCGTGACGGCAAATGCACCTTTTGGCCAGGCTCTAATGGGTAAAGAAGTTGGTGATGAGATTGAGTTTAAGGTCGCAGATAAACAGTTTTGCTACGAAGTTATCTCTATCGACTAACTAACTGACTAATAGATATAAAACGTTTCTCTGACAAAGGAGCATATACCAAGGGTATAGTAATCTGTCAGATTGATGAGAGGATGTTATGAAAAACAATGTATTTATGAAAAACAGTGTATTAATTGCATCACTAACAGCGGTTATCGCTGTTGTGAGCTTGCCAACGTTTGCTGCTCAGTGTCGAGTTGATTTGAAGAATGAACTACGAATTGATGACCAAAAAGTCGAAATCCATCAAGTGAATGGTGATACGGCCGTTTTTGATGATAACAACGACCTCTATATTCATGGTGAGAAGGTTGAGCTTGATGCCGACCAACAAGCGGCGATTGAGAAATATCGCGAAAACATGAGTGAGTACTTACCTCGAGCGAAACAAATGGCCAACGATAGCTTAGCGTTAGCCAATGACGTGATTGATGATATCGCGGCTAGCCTGGATTCACCTGAGTCATTTGATAATGTAAAAGAATCAATGAAAACCTACTTTGCAGAACTGGAAGCGCGTTATTACAAAGATGGCGAATTAGTGTTGCCTGCAGAAAGCTTTGATTCGATGGCCAATGGCTGGTCTGAAGATTTCGAGAAGGCGAAAGAAATCTTTAACCAAGAATTTATCTCTAGCGCTTTTAATGCGATGTCAGAAAAAATGAAACAAGACGGTGGCCTAAACCTGACTGAACTGGCTGACAGTATGGCTGAATTAAAGCTGAAAGTTGAAGAGCGAATGAAAGAACACTCTCAACAAGTACAGGAGGAAGCGAATGAGTTCTGTGATTCACTTGATGAGATGGCAGAACAAGAGCAAGAACTGCATGAAATCATTCCGAACTTAAAAGATTACCAAGTCTTCACAATTTAATTCGAGTCTAGTGATGAATAGTAAGAGCACCGGTCGGTGCTCTTTTTGTTTGTATAAATGGAACCACACGGCGAGTATTTATCTCAATTCAATCCATTTCCTTCTTAAGCCTACTGCTTCGCTTTGTTGCTTATAATTGAACGATAAGACTGGTTTTTTGTTAATTTTGTTGTTCTAAATAGCGCATTGATTGTAAAAATCAGAGAATTGTTCATTTATTGGTTGTGCCTATCATTGCTTTTTATTACTGTACTTCTCAACTAGTTCACTGATTTTTAATGCGGGCGATATGGACCAACAATCTTCCTCTTCAAGAGAGCACTTTAGCTCTCGTTTAGGTTTTATTTTAGCAGCGGCTGGTGCAGCGGTTGGCTTGGGTAATATTTGGGGTTTCCCGACTCAAGTTGCTAGCAACGGTGGTGGCGCTTTCCTTTTAGTCTATTTGATCATGATCTTCGTGGTTGCTTTCCCTATGTTGGTGGTTGAGATGGCTATAGGCCGTCACGGCCAAGCAAACCCAGTTGATAGCATGCGATCTTTGACGACAAACCCTTTGGGTAAGAAAGTCGGTGAGTTTGTCGGTTGGGTTGGACTGAGTGTACCAAGCGCAGTGTTGGCGTTTTACAGTATTGTTGGTGGCTGGTTGATCTGTTTCCTAATTGGTGCGGTCGCGGATCTTATCGGCCTAGAAGCGATTGCTGATTGGTTTAAGGGCTTCAGTGTTGAGCGCAACGTATTTGGTACCGTCGCGTTCTATGTACTGACTATCTTGATTGTGCAGGGCGGTGTTAAGCAAGGCATCGAGAAATGGTCGACTCGTTTGATGCCTGCGCTGTTTGTTTTATTTGGCTTATTGTTTGTTTACATCATGACGCAATCTGGCGCGATGGAAGGCCTAAAACATTACCTTATTCCAGACTTTGAGAAAGTGTGGGATAGAAAACTGATTCTGGCGGCAATGGGACAGGGGTTCTTCTCACTCACTATTGGCGGTTGCTCGATGTTGGTTTATGGCTCTTACTTAAGCAAGAAAGAGAACCTACCAAAAATGGCGATGAACGTAACTCTGGTGGATACTGCTGTCGCTTTTATTGCTGGATTAGTGGTGATGCCAGCAATGTTTGTTGCGATGCAAAAAGGCGTTCAAATCTACGCTGAAGACGGCTCACTATTAAGCTCTGACACTCTAGTATTCACGGTTTTGCCGTTGATGTTTGATAGTTTAGGTGTGCTTGGACAGATCTTTGCGATTGTGTTCTTTTTACTACTAACGATTGCTGCACTGACTTCTTCGATTTCGATGCTTGAAGGCCCGGTTGCGCTAGTGAGTGAGCGTTTCAATACTAGACGAACGCCAACAAGCTGGGTGATTGGTGGTGCTATCGCGCTGTTTAGTGTGGTGATTGTTTACAACTTTGCTGCGATGTTTGGCATGGTAGCGATGATTGCAACTCAGTATCTTCAACCAGTCGCTGCACTGATGTTCTGTGTGTTTGGTGGTTGGGTATGGAGCCGAGCTTCAAAAGTGAAAGAGCTTGAACAAGGCAGTCCTGATTTTCAACTTGGTTGGTTTGGTAAGGTTTGGCCAATGTATGTGAAGTTTGTGTGCCCAATTTTGGTAGCAACGGTTATCTGGGCATCTTTCGGTTAATGCAGAACCCTATCTGGGCTTTTTGAAATTACCTCCTCTGAACTTGAAATATTAAGCACAAAGCCACTCATAAAGAGTGGCTTTGTTGTTTTTATATAAAGCTTAGTGGCACGAAATATAAAGCTATAGCGGCACGAACAAGATAGAAAAAAGGCGCTGAACATAATATTCAGCGCCTTTGCATTGTTCGTTAAGCAATCGTGATTACTTAATTTCCATACCTTGAGCTTGCAAGTCCGCATGGTAAGAAGAACGTACAAACGGGCCACACGCTGCGTGAGTAAAGCCTAGCTCTAGAGCAATCTCTTTCAGCTCATCGAACTCAGAAGGCGGCACGTAGCGTTCTACTGGTAAGTGGTGACGGCTTGGTGCTAGGTATTGACCTAGTGTCAGCATAGTCACACCATGTTCGCGAAGGTCTTTCAGTACTTGAACGATCTCTTCTTTTGTCTCGCCAAGACCCATCATCACACCTGATTTTGTTGGGATATCAGGGTGCTGCTCTTTGAATTTCTTCAGTAGATCAAGAGACCACTTGTAGTTCGCACCTGGACGCGCTTTACGGTATAGACGTGGCGCTGTCTCTAGGTTGTGGTTGAAAACATCTGGCGGGTTGTCTTTCATTAGGTCAAGCGCAACGTCCATACGACCGCGGAAGTCTGGAACCAGTGTTTCGATACGAATATTTGGGTTGAGTTCGCGAATCTCACGGTTACAGTCAGCAAAGTGCTGAGCACCGCCGTCACGCAAGTCATCACGGTCAACTGAAGTGATTACAACGTACTTCAGTTTCATGTCTTGAATTGTTTTAGCCAGTTTCTTCGGCTCTTCAGCTTCAGGAGCAACAGGACGACCATGGGCAACATCACAGAACGGGCAGCGACGAGTACAGATAGCGCCAAGAATCATAAACGTTGCCGTACCGTGGTTGAAACACTCGGCTAGGTTAGGGCAAGACGCTTCTTCACAAACTGAGTGCAGGTTGTTTTTACGCATTGCTGATTTGATTTCTTGAATACGATGGCTGTCTGAAGGAAGTTTAATCTTCATCCATTCAGGCTTACGTAGAACTTCTTTCTGTTCAGCAGGCATATTCTTTACGGGAATTAATGCCATTTTGTCAGCGTCACGATATTTAACGCCTTTTTCCATTTGGATTGGTTTGCTCATGATTTTATGCTTCTGCTGTAATGTTACTGGTGGCTTGAATGTCTACTTGGTCATAGCCGAGTAGCTCTACGAGCTCTTGTATTAACTGTTGCTCAACGTTTTCTAGTTCACTTGGTCCGCCGAGTTGGCTTACCTGCGCCATTTCCATACCTTGGTAACCACATGGGTTAATACGTAGGAATGGAGACAGGTCCATATCGACGTTGAGTGCTAACCCGTGGAACGAGCAGCCACGTCGAATACGTAATCCAAGTGAACAGATTTTCTTGCCATCGACATAAACACCAGGAGCGTCAGGTCGGGCAGCTGAATCTATATTGTAAGCTTTCAGAGTATTGATTACGAGGTTCTCGATATGAGTAACCAAATCACGTACTCCGAATTTCTTGCGGCGGATGTTAATCAGAAAGTAAGCCACTAATTGGCCTGGGCCGTGGTAAGTCACTTGGCCACCGCGATCGCTTTGTATTACAGGGATATCACCGGCATTTAATACATGCTCAGCTTTGCCTGCTTGTCCTTGAGTGAAGACAGGGTTGTGTTCAACCAACCAAACTTGGTCTAGGTCTTCTTCCGTGCGTTCGTCTGTGAACTTATGCATGGCTTTCCATACAGGTTCGTAATCCTGACGGCCTAATTTTTTTACGATTAGCTTATTTTGCAAAGCTGCACTCCCTCAAGGATTAATAAAGTGAACGCATTATAAACGCGAAACATGATTCTAACTACAGACGGACTGCAAGGTTTTTCAACTTTCTTTGTATTTATTGAAAATTAAGTTGAATGAATTTGAGCTAGATAGGGCGCTTTAAACAAAAACAGCGGCAATAAGCCGCTGTTTTTCATGTGTAATCGGAGATTACAGAACCATACGAACGATTTCGATCTCGCCCAATTCTTTATAAAGAGTTTCTACTTGCTCAATTGAAGTCGCAGTAATATTGATAGAAACAGAGTGGTAGTTACCTTTCGCACTTGGTTTTAGCGTTGGGCTGTAGTCACCAGGAGCATGACGCTGGATCACTTCTAGTACTAGCTCAGTCAGTTCTGGCTTAGCGTGGCCCATTACTTTGTAAGTGAATGAACAAGGGAACTCTAAGAGGTCTTTTAGTTTTGCATCAGAATTGATGTTCATGATTAGCTCCAAAAGGCTAGACTCTCGCAAATTGGCGAAATGTCGATAAAAAGCGTGTTCGGTCAACAGACACGAGTAATAAGGCGGAATATTACGTGTAAATATCACCGAACTCAAGATCAACAAAAGCCGCACATGGCGGCTTTTGGTTCGCTAATGAGTAAATCATGAACTTACTCATTAGGTTAGCTATACAACAAGCTTGGGTTTTACCTAGAACAAACCTTTTGCTTGTTTAGAATAAACCCTTGAACAGAAGAACTAGGTAGTCCCATAGACGGCTGAATAGGCTGCCTTGGTCTACATCTTCAAGTGCTAGTAGTGGGTATTCAGCAACGTCTTCACCGTCTACTTGGTAGAATAGTTTACCAACTACATCGCCTTTGCTGATTGGCGCTTCTAGCTCTTTCTCAAGAACGAAGCTTGCCTTCAGGTTCTTAGCTTGACCACGAGGTAGCGTTACGAAAGTATCTTCGTCGACACCCAGTGCAACTGTGTCCTTGCTACCCATCCAGATCTTCTCTTCTACGAAGGTTTCACCGGCTGTGTGTGGTGCCACTGTTTCAAAGAAGCGGAAGCCGTAGCTAAGCAGTTTTTTGCTTTCTGTTTTACGAGCATTCGCATTCTTGGTGCCCATAACTACAGCCACTAGGCGCATTTTGCCTTCTGTCGCTGAGCTTACTAGGCTGTAACCTGCATTGCTTGTGTGGCCCGTTTTGATGCCATCAACGTTCATGCTCTTATCCCATAACAGACCGTTACGGTTGTATTGGGTGATGCCGTTGTATGTGAATTTCTTCTCTGAGTAGATACGGTACTCGTCTGGTACGTCGCGAATCAGCGCCTGACCAAGTAGCGCCATATCGTAAGGCGTTGAGTATAGGTTCGGGTTGTCTAGACCGTGCACGTTAGCAAAGTGCGTGTCTTTCATGCCGATAGAGCTTGCCCAAGCGTTCATTAGGTCAACGAATGCATCTTCAGAGCCAGCGATGTGTTCAGCCATAGCAACACATGCGTCGTTACCTGATTGAATGATGATACCGCGGTTTAATTCTTCAACTTTAACCGTAGTGCCCACTTCAACGAACATCTTAGATGAATCTGGGAAGTTTTTAGCCCAAGCATTTTCACTGATTACAACATCGTCGTTTAGGTTGATGTTGCCACGGTCGAGCTCTTGGCCGATCACGTAGCTCGTCATCATCTTGGTTAAACTTGCTGGAGAAAGCTGAGTATTCATCTCTTTCTCTGCTAGTACTTTGCCTGAATGGTAATCCATCAGAACAAAACCTTTAGCGGCGATTTGAGGTGCATCAGGAACAACAATAGGAGCGGCGAATGACGATGTAGCTATCGTTGCAGAAAGAGCAACAGAAGTAGCAAAAATCGATTTAACAAGTTTATTAGATTTAATCATTTTGAATGCAATTATTTGGTGAACTATTCATATATTAACAGAATCACTCTGTCACACCAGAGCGCTGATTACCAGAAGTAACTGTTAGATTAATTAGCGAGTTAGGGTGTGTTTTTTTATATAAGCTGACGGGTGACCCATCAGCTTAACTTGTTCTAATTTCTCTTGAGTCAGAGCATAGTCATGAAATGGCCCAATCATCAGACGGTAGTTGTCATCATTTGGCTGCAAGAACGTTGCTACTTCTAGCTTTTCGGCTAGATCTTTTGCTAACTTCTCTGTTCTATCTTCATGCGGAGATGTCGCGACTTGAATAATAAATTGCGGTAAAGCAGCCTTTTTATTTGCGTCGGTTGGCATAGCTACAGTAATGACTTCAATCTCAACATTTGCCGTGCCGGTTCTTAACACATCGAGCTTGTAAGCTGCCGCATAACTAAGGTCAATGATTCGGCCTTCATGGAATGGGCCGCGGTCATTGATACGAACAATCGTCGTTTTGTTATTGTCGGTATTCGTCACTTTTACATAGCTTGGAATTGGCAATGTTTTGTGCGCCGCAGACATCGAATACATGTCGTAGATCTCGCCATTAGACGTTAAGTGACCATGAAACTTCTTACCGTACCAAGAGGCTTTGCCTTTCTCAGTAAAACCTTCGGTTTTCTTTACGATCTTGTAGTCTTCGCCACGCAAAGTGTAATCCGTATTACCACCTAAACTATAAGGTTCATACTGAGGGTGAGCATCCTCGAGATGCTCTACTGAGATCGGTGCGTCTGGTGCAATATCTGAATCAATATCGTAGCGGCCTGTTGGCTGCTTTGAAGAACAACCATTGATTAAAATCGCTAGCCCTAAGATAGAGGCTATTTTTTTGATTGGCAGCTCATCAACCAAGGATGCTTTTTTTGGAAACGTTGTAATAGACATCGATTAGGTCGCCTTTGAGAATGCTTTTCTGTGTGTATGGATCGACATTAAAATACCAAAACCAGCCATAAGGGTAACCATTGAAGTACCACCATAACTGACTAAAGGAAGAGGAACACCAACCACAGGTAGAATGCCACTTACCATGCCAATGTTTACAAAAATATAAACGAAGAAGCTCAGTACAATACTGCCGCCCATCATTCGACCGAATGCGGTTTGAGCTTGGCTCGCAAGCACTAAGCCACGTCCAATAATAAACAGGTAGATAGCAAGCAAGAACAAGATACCAATCATGCCCCACTCTTCGGCGATGACCGCAAAAATGAAGTCGGTGTGGCGCTCTGGAATGAATTCTAATTGAGATTGAGTGCCTTGCAGCCAACCTTTTCCTGATATACCACCTGAACCTATCGCAATCTTACTTTGAATGATGTGGTAACCCGCACCTAATGGATCTGATTCAGGATCAAAGAGGGTTCTAACACGCACTTTTTGATATTCACGCATCAAGAAGAACCATAGGATTGGGATAAATGCCCCTAATGCGATTGCCGCGCTAGCAATGATTTTCCAACTGATACCAGCCAGGAATATCACGAAGATACCAGATGCGGCGATAAGGATAGATGTACCTAGGTCAGGCTGCTTTGCGATTAGAATCGTCGGTACAAACACCATCACTAGCGAGATCGCTAATGTTTGGAATGTT
This sequence comes from Vibrio sp. 10N.286.51.B11, assembly GCF_041469245.1. Classification (NCBI taxonomy): domain Bacteria; kingdom Pseudomonadati; phylum Pseudomonadota; class Gammaproteobacteria; order Vibrionales; family Vibrionaceae; genus Vibrio; species Vibrio sp. 10N.286.51.B11. The sequence goes on from NZ_JBFRKI010000002.1 coordinate 181,649, forward strand.
GGTGGAAGTGAGCGCTTACCGATAAATCGTGCCAGCATCAAAGGCACCGCGAGCTTTAATAGCTCTGACGGTTGGAATCGAACAAAGCCGAAGTTTAACCAACGCTGGGCGCCTTTAGAGGCTTCACCAAAGAACAACACGCCCAATAGCAAGATGACACCACCTACAAATAGCAGTGGTGCCAAGGTTTCATAAGTACGAGGTGAGATTTGCGCTAGGAAGATCATCACACCTAAAGACAGAGCCATGCGCATCGCCTGGCGGTCCATCATCGCAAGGCTTTGTCCGCTTGCGCTGTACATGATCAGCAGGGCAAAGCCCATTAAAACCAGAATGCCAAGCAAAAGCGGCAGGTCGATATGCAGCCTTTCGAATAGGGCTCTATTTCGTCCAGTTGAAGGATCAAGTTTCATTATTTAATTGGCTCACTTTGATAATCTTCTGCAAGGATAATATGGTCTAAAATCCTTCTTACTACTGGGCCGCCGTTAGAAGAACCGCCACCTGCGTTCTCTAGAACGATAGTCACGACGGCTTCAGGATCTTCAAAAGGCGCGTAACCCGTAAAGAGGGCGTGATCGCGTAAGTGCTCTGCGATTTCATCCGCGTTGTACTCTTCATCTTCTTTTAAACCGAATACCTGTGCGGTACCCGATTTACCAGCGGTTTGGTAAGACATCTTCTGGAATGAACGTCTTGCCGTACCTTTCTTACCGTGGTTAGCCAGCCTCATACCTTCCTGAGCGATATCCCAATACTTCTTCTTAACCCCGGTTAGCGGTGGGTAAGTTTCAATGTCCGACATGATTTGTTCATCGAATGGACGACCGTTATCAATGGTTGAACGAAGTAGGTGAGGTGCGGTTACTTCACCTTCATTGACCAAAACTGATGTGGCTTTTGCAATCTGCATGGGTGTTGCAGTCCAGTAGCCTTGGCCAATACCAACTGGGATGGTGTCACCTTGGTACCAAGGCACACGGTGTCTTGCCATCTTCCAATCACGAGTTGGCATATTGGCTTTGCTTTCTTCATAAATATCGATGCCAGTATAATCACCAAAGCCGAACATCATCATCCATTTGGATATGCGATCAATGCCGAGATCATAAGCAATTTGGTAAAAGAAGGTATCCACCGACTCTTCAATCGCTTTTTCTATATCCACGACACCGTGTCCCCAACGCAACCAGTCACGGAATGGTCTCGTTTTTGAGTTTGGTATCTTCCAATAGCCTGGGTCATTGCGCGTAGTGTTTGGTGTAATAACACCTTCTTGCAGAGCAGCAACAGCAATGAAGGGTTTGATCGTCGATGCTGGTGGGTAAATCCCTAGCGTGGCACGGTTAACCAAAGGGCGGTTTTTGTCTTGAAGTAGCGCGTTATAGCCTTTAGACGAGATACCATGCACGAATGCGTTTGGGTCGTAGCTTGGGCTCGATACCATGGCTAACACGCCATTGTCTTTCGGATCGAGAACGATAGCTGAACCACGGCGGCCATCAAGTAACTTATGTACGTATAGCTGTAGCTTGATATCTAAGTTAAGTACGATATCTTTGCCTGGAACCGAAGGGACAAATTTGAGGGTACGAATCACTCGTCCACGACTGTTAACTTCGACTTCTTGGTAGCCAGCTGTACCGTGCAACATATCTTCGTAATAACGCTCAATACCCAACTTACCGATATCACGTGTAGCTTGGTAATTGGCGTCTTTTTCTTCTCGCATCAAGCGCTGCATATCACGGTCATTGATGCGCGATACATAGCCTATTACGTGAGTGAGCACATCACCGTAAGGGTAGAAACGCTTCAAAGTTCCCGTAACTTCAACACCTGGGAATTTGTGTTGGTTTACAGAGAAGACGGCAACTTGTTCTTCAGACAGTTGATTAAGAATAGGTACTGATTTAAAGCGTCGTGAATTACGACGATCACGATTAAAGCGCTCGATACGCTCTGGCGGGATCTCAATTAATGCTTGCAGACGAGCAAGCGTGTCATCCATATCTTTAATTTTTTCGGGTATGATTTCTAGATTGAAAACAGGACGGTTTTCGGCAAGAAGTATACCGTTGCGATCGTAAATCAAACCACGGTTAGGGGCGATCGGAACGACCTTGATACGGTTGTCGTTAGAACGAGTTTTATAGTCTTGGTATTGATTGACCTGAATGTTGTACAGGTTAACAACCAACATCGACATCATGACTATGATCCCCGCAAACGCAACAAAAGCACGGCTAGTAAATAGTCGTGCTTCTGCTTTGTAATCGCGGATTTGGCTACGTTTACGTAACATTAACGCTTATTCTCGATGATAAGGGTGGTTAGCAGTGATGCTCCAAGCTCGATACAAGCTTTCAGCCATGATAACGCGTACTAATGGGTGAGGGAGAGTAAGCGCAGACAGAGACCAACTTTGGTCTGCGGCCGCTTTACATGCAGGTGCTAATCCTTCAGGCCCGCCAATTAGGATAGATACGTCACGTCCATCCAGCTTCCAACTTTCTAATTGCTCAGCAAGTTGAGGTGTATCCCACTTTCTACCTGGGATATCGAGCGTGACAATACGGTTGCCTTTTGGAACTGCAGCCAGCATCGCTTCACCTTCTTTTTGAAGAATGCGTGCAATATCTGCATTTTTACCGCGCTTTCCTGCAGTAATTTCAATGAGCTCTAATGGCATATCGTGAGGGAAGCGGCGTTTGTATTCTTGAAACCCTTCTTCAACCCACTTTGGCATTTTTGTGCCAACTGCGATTAACTGGATCTTCAAAGCTTAGCCCCAAAGTTTTTCTAGTTGGTACAGCTCACGATGCTCTTCTTGCATAACGTGAAGCATGCTTGTGCCCATATCTAGAACAACCCATTCACCTTCTTGCTGGCCGTCCATACCTAGAGGTTGCATACCCGCTTTACGCACTTCATCAGCAACATGCTGTGCAATAGAGGCAACATGGCGTTTAGAGGTGCCAGTACAAACAATCATGTAATCAGTAACGCTTGATTTGCCTTCTACATCGATAGTTACAATCGATTCTGCTTTCATGTCGTCGGCTTTGTCTGCAAGAAAATCTTTTAGTTCTTCACGTAACACTGGGTGTTCCTTTAATCTGAATTTAGCTTTGTTTAGGGCTTGTTGACCCTAGAATATAACACGCTTTTATGCGTGGAATGGTATTGAAGCTGAAGGGATACAAAACTCTACGCTTAACTGATGAATTAGTGGCCAAGGCGACTGCTCATATTGAGTTTTTGTCATCAATTCAGCTTGAGTGAGCAACGCGAACAAAGAGTGTAATTGAGAAATCGAAACTCTTGTTAGCGCGGCGTTATAAAGAGGCTTTTTAGATTGCCAGATACGGTGTTTTTCGAAGACCTGACCAATCGGCATCTGTTTCATTTGTTGCTGCATTTGTAATAGCAGAGCAAGCTCTCGTTGTATGCTACGTAATAAAATGACGGGTTCGACACCTTCAGCTTCTAGCTGACGCAGGATTCGTTGTGCTCGGTTACCTTTGCCTGCCAATAACGCATCACTCCAATGGAATGGAGTAAAATGGTTGTGTCGACTCAGCGATTCTTCTAAGCGTACTAACGTGAGTTTTCCATCTGGGTATTGGAGAGCCAGTTTTTCTAGGCTTTGGGTGAGAGCAAATAGATTACCCTCATGCCATTGCGCCAGCATTTGAATCGCTTCAGGGTCTGGCGTTAAACCGATTTGACGGCAACGCGCTTGGACAAACTGAGGTAACCGACTGACATCTGGCGTTAGGCAACTGACCCAGTGACCCTGATTCGAAAGAGCCTTAAACCACTTAGCGCTTTCTTGAGCTTTGGTGAGCTTAGTGCCCACCAAGATTAACAAGATATCACTGTGGATATGCTCGGAGATTGCGAGTAGCTCTTTCGCTATTGCGGCATTGACGCCTGACTCTGGCAGTTCAAGCTCGATGACCTGACGGCTAGAGAATAGGCTCAGTGCTTGAGTGCAGTCGTAGACTTGATTCCAGTCGAGACTGCTATCAATCGCAAAGCGGTGACGTTCTTCAAAGCCTTGCTGTTTTGCAGCCTTTTGAATCGCTTCTCGGCTCTCTTGCAACAGTAGCGGTTCGTTACCAAAAATTAGGTAAACATTACTCAACTGTTTAATAAGTTGCTCTGATAAGCGGTCAGCAAAAATACGCATCAAATAAACCTATTACTCAGCCGAATCGCTAAGTGTTGGTTGTTCTTCTGAAGCTGGTACGATCTCAACATTCTTGATGTTGTATTGCTTTTCGAGTTCTTTCACTTGAACGTGCTCTAGTGCATCTAGGTCCATGCTATCAGCTGCAATGTTCGCTTTTAGTCGAGCCATCTGACGAAGGATTTGGCTTGTTGCCAACTTACGCATCTCATCTTCGATCATGTCTCGTTCAACCGACTTCGCAAGTGCAGTTAGCGGGTTATCTAGGTAACTACGGGTTACGCTGGTTGAGAACGTCTTTGAGCCTAGATCCGGGACAGTTACGCGGTATGAAGCGCGGAATGTCAGTTCTTTCTCTGCTGCACGAGTGTTTTGGTATAGAGACAGAGTTCGCTCACCTACGCTCTCACTAATAATATGCAGGTTAGGTGTATTCTCAGCCGGTGGCACAATTTCTACATCATTCATACGCAGTTGACCTTTCATCATACGTGTAAACGTACTGTATTGGTCGTAACTGGTTACGGAGATCTTGTTGAGTTCTTCTGGTACGGAGTAATCACCACGTAGGTGGAAACCACACGCACTTAATAGGCTGACGGTTAAAACAACAACAGTAACTTTCAATGAAGATAGTGAAATCAGGCGCATTATTTGATGGCTCTCATGAAGGTAGAATACTTATTTAAAGGCTTTAGTTCGTTTGAGTGGTTAGGCTCAAGTCTAAAGCGCTTAAATAAGTAGACAGGGCAATTAGCTACCCTGTCTACAGACTGCTTTTGATGAATTAAGTTCGTTAATTCTTTAGCAATTGCATTGTGCTAACGAAATTAGTTAGCAACGATGTTTAGAAGCTTACCTGGTACGAAGATAACTTTACGGATAGTTAAGCCATCTAGGAACTTCTTAGCGTTCTCATCGTTTAGACCAAGCTCACGAACTTGCTCTTCTGTTGCATCAGCAGCAACGGTTAGTTTCGCACGTAGCTTACCGTTGATCATAACAACGATAGTTTTCTCGTCTTCAACTAGCGCTTTCTCATCGAAAGTTGGCCATGTTGCTGAGTCTACGTTTGATTCACCCAGTGCAATCCACATTTCGTAAGAGATGTGTGGCGTCATTGGGTAAAGCATGCGTACTACCGCTTTTAGCGCTTCGTCAAGGATTGCACGGTCTTGTGCAGATTCTTGAGGTGCTTTCGCCAGCTTGTTCATCAGTTCCATGATTGCAGCGATTGCCGTGTTGAACGTTTGGCGACGGCCAATATCGTCCGTTACTTTCGCGATAGTTTTATGGATATCACGACGAAGTGCTTTTTGGTCGCCAGATAGCGCAGAAGCATCAACAGATTCAGCAGCACCCTTAGAAGAGTGAGCGTGAACCAATTTCCAAACACGTTTAAGGAAGCGGTTAGCCCCTTCAACGCCAGACTCTTGCCACTCAAGCGTCATGTCTGCAGGTGATGCAAACATCATGAATAGACGTACTGTATCAGCGCCGTACTTGTCTACCATCTCTTGTGGGTCGATACCGTTGTTCTTAGACTTAGACATTTTGATCATGCCTGAGTGTTCAACTTCACGACCTTGATCGTCGACTGCTTTTTCGATGCGACCTTTACCGTCACGTTCAACCGTTACGTCAGTCGGTGCAATCCACTCTTTGGTGCCTTTTTCGTTTTCGTGATAGAACGCGTCAGCCAGAACCATGCCTTGACATAGTAGTTGCTTGAACGGTTCATCAGACGTCACGTAGCCAGCATCACGTAGAAGCTTATGGAAGAAACGAGAGTAAAGCAGGTGCATACAAGCGTGCTCGATACCACCAACGTATTGGTCAACTGGTAGCCAGTAGTTTGCTTTCTCTGGATCTAGAATGTCGTCTGCTTGCGGTGAACAGTAACGTGCGTAGTACCAAGAAGACTCCATAAACGTATCGAACGTGTCAGTCTCACGTAGAGCGGGTTCGCCGTTGAATGTTGTTTCAGCCCAAGACTTGTCAGCCTTGATTGGGCTCGTTACGCCATCCATTACTACATCTTCAGGAAGAATGACTGGCAGTTGGTCTGCTGGTACTGGGTGAACTTCACCGTCTTCAGTGGTTACCATTGGGATTGGAGCGCCCCAGTAACGTTGACGAGATACACCCCAGTCACGTAGACGGAAGTTTACTGTCTTCTTACCTTTGCCTTCAGCTTCAAGCTTCGCAGCAATTGCATCGAATGCTTCTTGGAAAGCAAGACCATCGAATTCACCAGAATCGAACAATACACCTTTCTCTGTGTAAGCCGCTTCAGAAACGTCTAGCTCAGAACCGTCTTCAGGCTTGATTACTGGGATGATGTCGATGCCGTACTTAGTTGCGAATTCGTAGTCACGTTGATCGTGAGCAGGAACCGCCATTACCGCACCTGTGCCATAATCCATAAGAACGAAGTTTGCTACATATACAGGAACAACACGACCGTTAAGAGGGTGGATAGCCGTTAGACCAGTATCCATGCCTTTCTTTTCCATCGTTGCTAGTTCAGCTTCAGCAACTTTAGTGTTGCGACACTCTTCAACGAATGCTGCAAGCTCAGGGTTGTTTTGAGATGCTTTCTCTGCAAGTGGGTGACCTGCAGCGATACCAACGTAAGAAACACCCATTAGTGTGTCTGGACGAGTTGTGTACACTTCCAGTGGCGCTTCTTCACCGTTAACAGCGAAAGATAGCTCAACACCTTCAGAGCGGCCGATCCAGTTGCGCTGCATGGTCTTAACCATTTCAGGCCAACCTTCAAGGTTGTCTAAATCGTCTAGTAGCTCTTGAGCGTACTCAGTGATCTTAATGAACCACTGTGGGATTTTCTTTTGTTCTACTGGAGTATCACAACGCCAGCAGCAGCCATCTTCTACTTGCTCGTTTGCAAGTACAGTTTGGTCGTTCGGACACCAGTTCACTGAAGATGTCTTCTTGTAAACTAGGCCTTTTTCGTAAAGCTTAGTGAAGAACTCTTGTTCCCAACGGTAGTACTCAGGCGTACACGTTGCGAATTCACGGTTCCAGTCGTAACCAAAGCCTAGAAGCTTAAGCTGGTTCTTCATGTACTCAATGTTTTCGTAAGTCCATGGTGCAGGTGCTGTATTGTTTTTAACAGCGGCGTTTTCTGCAGGTAGGCCGAATGCATCCCAACCAATTGGCTGCATTACGTTTTTGCCTTGTAGACGTTGGAAACGAGATACCACATCACCGATGGTGTAGTTACGCACGTGACCCATGTGCAGTCGGCCACTTGGGTAAGGGAACATAGAAAGACAGTAGAATTTTTCTTTGTTTGGGTCTTCACTTACAACGAAAGTCTCGCTGTTATCCCAGTGTTGTTGAACCTTTTGTTCAATCTCTTGCGGGTTATATTGTTCTTGCATCGATGGTATCCGGTTATCTTGGAATTTGTGAGTTCGGTTAGAACAGAATCTTACAGATCGTCATAGAATACCTAAAGGAGCTGAGTACAACAATAGTTATACCCTTCATACTTGCAGTTGCCGCTTAGTAGATTGTGTAATTTTCACTGAATTTCGCAGGGCAACTATACTTAAGAGTATGAATTGCATTTGTTTGTAAGCGGGAGTGCATTGCAGCGCATCCGTTTGCTCACTAAAAGGTTGGTTATCTTAAGGAGGTTGTTATGCCGAAGAAAAAAGCGCTCTATGAAGAAGTCGTCGAAGAGGTGATTGAAACGCTGAAGCATAGCCCTGAAGAGCTCAACAACAAAATCGAAACGTCGGGCAAGTTTGCGAAAGCAGCTAATGATATGACTAAAGATGAGCTTTCATTGATCTCTGCCTACGTGAAGTCGGACTTAAAAGAGTTTTCCGAAAGCTATGAAGAGAGTAAAAGCGGTCCATTCTATTTGATGATTGCGAACTCTATTTGGCAAGGGCTGTTGGATATTACTGATCGTACTAAGGTGGAATGGGTTGAACTGTTCCAAGACTTAGAACACCAAGGCTTGTATCAAGCGGGTGAAGTCATTGGCTTGGGAACCTTAGTATGTGACGAGTGTGGTCACCAAACCGAATATAACCACCCAACCAATATCATTCCATGCATTAAATGTGGTTCTAAAGGGTTTAGTCGTAAAGCCCTTAAACCGTAAGCTTCTGAACCATAGCGTATCAACGAAAAACCACAGCAATGAAAAAGGGTTGACCCGATCAGTCAACCCTCAAATCACTTTTCGTCGAATCTAGCTTTTTGGCTTTCTAATTACCCAACCAATCACCAAGCTGAGCATCGCCCAGATATACAGTGGCCAAGTACCTACTGTGTGATAAGGCGTTTGACCATCCGTTGAAATGAGTTCAGCTTTTAACACTGCCGTTTCAAACTGAGGCACTTGCTTGATTATATTGCCTTTGTAATCAGTAACTGCCGTCACACCGTTGTTGGTCGAGCGAATAACCGGCTTACCAAGCTCCAGAGCACGCATCTGTGCAATTTCCATATGTTGCAGAGGGCCAATCGAACGACCAAACCACGCATCGTTAGAGAGCGTTAAAATAAAGTCAGTCTCGTCGGTTACGTTCTGTCTAACTTGATCATTAAAGATGATCTCATAACACAGTGCCGGCGCTAAGTGACGACCATTTGCCACTATGTTTGGTTGAACAAAGTCGCCACGGCTAAATGATGACATTGGCAAGTTAAAGAAAGGTGCTAATGGACGCAAGATATCTTCAAACGGCACAAACTCACCAAATGGTAACAGGTGGTGTTTATGGTAGCGTTCGTCTGGATCGTAGCTGTACTCACCGTATGGATTCACACCGAGAGAAAGAACACTGTTGTAGTATTTCTTATCTTCAGACTGATTCAGCACACCGGTAATGATCGAACTGTTGTTCATCTTCGCTGCGCTATCCAAGTTACGTAGGAAAGATGGGATCTCAACTTCGAATGCTGGAATAGCCGCTTCAGGCCAGATGATGATATCCGCTCCCCAGTTTTCTCTGCTTAGGTCGGTGTACTTCATCATGGTCGGCCAGCGATGACTCGGCAGCCATTTGCTGTCTTGATCGACGTTGCCTTGGATTAAGACGACTGACGTGGTTTTTTCAGGGTTCGGCGTGACCCAGTCGATGTTGCGAATACCAAAGCCTGCACTAAATACGACGGCGGGAATGAGAGCGATGCTCCAAGCTCGGTTAACAATCGCATAAGTGAATGCAGAGGCTGAAACAATGATCGCTAAAGTTACTAGCTCTACGCCGCCAATCGGTGCAAATGAACCCAATGGCGAATCGATTTGGCTGTAGCCTAACCAAAGCCAAGGGAAGCCCGTCATTACCCAGCCACGCAGCCAATCACAGACTAGCCAGAATGCAGGAGCTGCAAGGAAAAAGCGGCTTAGGTTATTGGCAGGGAAGAATTTATTCAAACCCCAGGTAAATAGCCCTGAATAAACGGCTAGGTAGCCAACAAGCAATGCCATCAAAAATAGGTTGGCTGCCAGTGGCATGCCGCCAAAACCATCAATGCTGACGTATACCCAGCTGATACCTGTGGTGAATTGACCTAAACCCCATGCGTAGCCAATCCAAAGCGCACTTTTAGGAGAGCGGTTGTGGATCAGTAACAGCAGCAAAGCTGGGCTGAGAATAGCAAGAGGCCATATAGAGTATGGAGCGAATGAAAGGGTGGTTATAGCGCCAACAAAAACGGCCGCAAGCGGCCGTAATAGGCGATGAATAAAGGTATTAGTCATCTAATTTCTGTCATCTCTTTAGAGAGAAGTTGTTATTCTTCGATAGTCGGAAGAGGCTGTTCGTCAGGAATGGTTACCTGTAGCTGAATCACACGACGGTTATCTGCTGATGTTATTTTGAAATGGTAGTTTTCGATTTCTACAATTTCGCCACGAACCGGCAGGTGGCCGAGTGCTGTCATAACCATGCCGCCTACCGTATCCACTTCGTCGTCACTAAAGGCAGTGTTAAACGTATCGTTGAACTCTTCAATAGTGGTTAAAGCTTTTACAGAGAAGGTATGCTTACTCAGCTTACGAATATCTAGCTCTTCTTCATCGTCGAACTCGTCTTCAATTTCACCAACGATTTCTTCGAGGATATCTTCAATGGTTACCAGGCCAGAAACTCCACCAAACTCATCGACAACGATAGACATGTGGTAACGCTCTTCTTGGAACTCCTTAAGCAGGCGATCAACTCGCTTACTTTCAGGAACAACCACGACAGGGCGAATCACTTGTTCGATATCAAATGGAGCACTTTCTGAACCCAAATACTTAAGTAGGTCCTTCGCTAATAGAATGCCTTCAACATGGTCTTTATCTTCACTGATCACTGGGTAGCGAGAGTGTTGAGCATCAGTAATGAGCGCAATCAATGTATCTAGATCATCTGTGCGTTCAACTGTAACCATTTGAGAGCGAGGCAGCATGATATCGCGTACTCGCATCTCTGAAATTTCCATAACACCCTCGAGCATGTCGCGTGTGTCGTGGTCAATTAGGTCATTAATTTCTGAGTCGCGGATTACATCTACGAGCTCTTGGCGATCTTTTACTTCACCTTGAAATAGTTGGCCTAGGCGTTCAAAGAAGGACTTTCTACTCGGACCTTCAGATTTTTTACTTCCCTCAGAAGTGGGGGGGTTACCTTCGTTCATGATTTCTCAAAAAATAACGCTATCAGAAGTGTGATAGCACACGTTACAACTCAGATTCCTGTGAAAATCACAGGTTCGATGAGTTATTGTTTCTCTGCAACCTACTTTACTAGAATCAATTTACTTTTCTAGAATGTAAGGGTCTTCAAACCCCATAGATTGCATGATTTCTGTCTCGAGTGACTCCATCTCTTCAGCTTCATCATCTTCGATATGATCATAACCTAGCAGATGCAGACTGCCATGTACAACCATATGAGCCCAGTGTGCTAGCAGAGGCTTACTTTGCTCTTCTGCTTCTTTTTCGACAACTTGGCGGCAGATAATGAGGTCGCCCAGTAGATCTAACTCGATCCCTGGAGGAGCCTCGAATGGAAAAGACAACACGTTAGTTGGCTTATCTTTGCCACGATATTCATGATTGAGCTGGTGGCTTTCTTGTGTATCAACGATACGAACCGTCAACTCAGCGTTCTCTTGAAACTGAGGAATTGTCTTGTCCAACCAAAGCTGAATATCTTGCTCAGTTGGAAGACCTTGCTCATTTTCGACCGCTAATTGCAGGTCTAGTTCAATAGACATCTATTTATCACCTTGTTCTGCAATTACAGAGCTATTTTGTGTTGCTAATTGTGTCGTAACTACCTGCTGAGCCTCAAGAAGTTTGGCTTCACGCTCTTCACGTTTACGCTTTTCAAACTCTTTGCGCTCTTTCTGGTCTTTTGCTTCCCACTTCTCGTATGCGTTGACGATACGAGCAACTACAGGGTGACGAACGACGTCTTCAGACATGAAGAAGTTAAAGCTAATGTCGTCGACTTCATTGAGCACTTCAGTCGCATGGCGTAAGCCTGATTTTGCACCACGAGGTAAATCGATTTGCGTAATATCACCTGTGATCACAGCGCGTGAGTTAAAACCGATACGGGTTAAGAACATCTTCATCTGTTCTACCGTGGTGTTTTGGCTCTCATCAAGAATGATAAACGCATCATTCAATGTACGACCACGCATGTAAGCCAGTGGCGCAACTTCAATTACGTTACGTTCAATCAGCTTCTCAACTCGCTCAAAGCCAAGCATCTCAAACAGCGCATCGTAAAGTGGACGTAAATATGGGTCTACTTTTTGGCTTAAATCACCCGGTAGGAAACCAAGCTTCTCACCGGCTTCAACAGCAGGACGAGTCAGTAGGATTCGGCGAACCTCTTGGCGTTCAAGTGCATCAACTGCTGCAGCAACGGCTAAGTAGGTTTTACCTGTACCTGCTGGCCCAATACCAAAGGTGATGTCATGAGTCACCATGTTCATTAGGTACTGTGCTTGGTTTGGCGTTCGAGGTTTGATGACGCCTTTTTTAGTCTTAATGGTCACTTCTTTGCCGTAGTCAATTTCAGACTCGACGTGTTGCTCCAAAATGCCTGACTCGGTGATCGCCAGATGTATTTGTTCTGGTTCGATATCGATTATGTTGCCTTTAACTGGAGCCGTTTCAACATAGAGGTGTTTGATGATGTCTAAAGCTGCGGCTGTAGTGTGAGGCTTACCAACAATGGTGAAAAAGTTGCTACGGTAATTAATCTCAACGCCCAGACGACGCTCAAGATGCTTGATGTTGTCGTCAAATGGTCCGCATAAACTTGCCAAGCGCTTGTTGTCTGCTGGTTCTAGATTTATCTCTAAGGTAACGATTTTATTGCTCAAATTAGCCTCTCATTTTGTGCCACTCACTCTTAAATAAAACAAAGAGCAAAAAGCCCGATTTAGACCGGGCTTCTGATGGTGATATCCCTATTTCTAAGATGGTCACTTAGTTAGGTAATTTCAAGCTTTGTGTTTGCGCTTTGTGCTCAAACAGTTGTATTGCCTATGGCGTAAATGTCGCTACACCTAGCTCGTCTTCACGTTTTGTTTTTTCCATCATTTCTGCTGGAGTCATAACAACGCGTAGACCCATGTCTTTTTCTGTGCGAACTAGCTCACCACGTAGTGAGTTGGTGTAAACCTCAGTGATCTTCACATCTACGAATTGACCGATTAGGTCTGCAGAACCTTCGAAGTTCACAACACGGCTGTTTTCTGTACGGCCGCGAAGTTCCATTAGGTTCTTTCTTGATGGGCCTTCAACAAGGATACGTTGCTCTGTGCCTAACATTAGACGAGAGAAACGCATAGCTTGTGTGTTTACCGTTTGCTGCAGTTCGTACAGACGATCTTTCTTCTCTTGTGCTGGTACATCACATGGGTAATCTGCCGCTGGCGTACCTGGACGTGGAGAGAAAACAAAGCTGAAGCTCATATCGAAATCAACGTCTTTAATTAGCTTCATTGTATCTTCGAAGTCTTGCTTAGACTCACCAGGGAAACCAACAATAAAGTCAGAGCTGATTTGAATGTCAGGGCGAGCTTTACGCAGTTTACGGATAATAGATTTGTACTCGATAGCCGTATGTGGGCGCTTCATCATCGTAAGAATACGGTCACTACCACTTTGTACTGGTAGGTGAAGGAAGCTCACTAGCTCTGGTGTGTCTTTGTAAACTTCAATGATGTCGTCACCAAACTCAAGCGGGTGGCTTGTTGTGAAACGAATACGGTCGATACCGTCGATAGAAGCAACAAGACGAAGCAGTTCTGCGAATGAACAGATATCGCCTTCGTGTGTTGGACCGCGGTATGCGTTTACGTTTTGACCTAGCAGGTTAACTTCACGTACGCCTTGCTCTGCAAGTTGAGCAACTTCGAAAAGTACATCATCCATTGGACGGCTAACTTCTTCGCCACGTGTGTATGGTACAACGCAGTAAGTACAGTATTTAGAACAACCTTCCATGATAGAAACGAACGCCGTCGCGCCTTCAGCTTTTGGCTCTGGCAGGTTATCGAACTTTTCGATCTCTGGGAAAGAGATATCCATTACTGGCTTTTCGTTAGACAGTGATGATTTAATCATCTCTGGCAAACGGTGTAATGTTTGTGGGCCAAAGATAACGTCTACGTAAGGTGCACGTTGACGAATGTGATCACCTTCTTGAGTCGCTACACAGCCACCCACACCGATCACCACACCTTCTTTTTTATCTTTAAGCGTTTTCCAACGACCAAGCTGGTGGAATACTTTTTCTTGCGCTTTTTCGCGGATAGAACAAGTATTCAATAGTAGTACGTCTGCTTCCTCAGGTACTTCAGTTAGCTCATAGCCATTTGCAGCGTTAAGCAGGTCGGCCATTTTTGATGAATCATATTCATTCATCTGACAGCCCCAAGTTTTAATTAGCAGTTTCTTACTCATTATATGTTCGCTCGATCGTTAGTTTAATTTAAGGGAGCAAATCGCCCATTATTCATCCGCTAGCCCCGTTTGTCATAATTCGGTATTCAATTTTATGACAGGCTCTAGCGGCAAGCGGCGTATTGTACTGGTTTCAAAACCGACTGACTAGTAGTCTGAACAAATCTCTTATGTAGTGGTTTTTATTATCGTTAACGCCATATGCCATAAGGGATAACCCTTTTTTCGAATAAGGTTTTTGGTTACAAGTTAGTTATGAAAAAGTACAATCAAAAACAGTCAAAGAATCAAACTGATAAGTACGAAATATGAACAGTTACGATATTGTAGTAGTCGGTGGCGGCATGGTTGGCGCAGCAACAGCAATCGGTTTTGCAAAGCAAGGTCTGAGTGTTGCGGTGATCGAAGGTTTTGCCCCACAAGCTTTTGATGAATCGCAAGCGATGGACATTCGTGTGTCAGCGATTTCTCAAGCATCGGTCGATTTGCTTGAAAATCTTGGTGCATGGCAAAGTATTGCAGCAATGCGAGTGTGTTCTTATAAACGTTTAGAGACGTGGGAGCACCCAGAGTGTCGTACTCGATTTGATGCTGCCTCACTAGACCTTCCTCGTTTGGGCTATATCGTTGAGAACAGACTCATTCAATTAGGTTTATGGTCTCAATTTGATGCCTACGACAATCTCGAACTGTTATGCCCAGAAAAGCTCGATGTGATTGAGTTTGGTGAAATCAATATCGTAAAGCTTCAATCAGGGGCTGAGTTGTCTGCGAAGTGGGTGGTTGGTGCTGATGGTGCGAATTCAGCCGTTCGCCAACAAGCTGGAATTGGCATCACGGCTTGGGATTATCGACAACACTGTATGCTTATCAATGTAGAAACAGAACAACCTCAGCAAGATATTACTTGGCAGCAATTTCTACCAAGTGGCCCTCGTTCATTTTTGCCTTTGTGTTCTCTAACCTCTGACGGTCAAGAAGTCGGGCTGGGCTCGTTAGTTTGGTATGATTCTCCACTGCGTATTAAGCAACTGTCAGCAATGGCCCCTGAAAAACTACGTAACGAAGTACTTACTCACTTTCCTAAAGAGTTAGGTGATATCAAAGTCTTGAATTCGGGTTCTTTTCCTCTGACACGACGTCATGCTCAATCATACTCGAAGAATAACTGTATTTTGGTCGGAGACTCTGCGCATACCATCAACCCTTTGGCTGGGCAGGGTGTTAACTTAGGCTTCAAAGATGTATCAGTACTGCTGGATGTCACCAAAGAAAAGGGTGAATTGAACCAGTCTGTAGCAAGACGCTATGAAGTGATAAGAAGAGGCGACAATCTAATGATGCAAAGTGGCATGGATTTCTTCTACAAGACATTCAGCAACGACATTGGCCCACTGAAATTTGTACGTAATGCTGCTCTAAAACTAGCTGAAAATTCAGGCCCGATTAAAGCTCAAGTATTGAAATACGCTTTGGGTCTCTAATTGAGCGTTTAAGACTGCTTATGAAAAGAAGGAGAGCGAATGCTCTCCTTTTTTGTATCAGATGACTACTATCGCTGTTGCGTCACACAAACCGGTGCATCGATCTCTAAAGAGTACCCTGTATAAACCAAAGACCCATCTTCATTATCTCGCTTGAATGAGGTGATGTTGTTGGAGTGCTGGTTGGCGGCGATAAGCCATTTCCCATCGTTCGTTATATGGAAGTCTCTTGGGAATTTGCCTTCAGTGTCGTAGCTATCAATGAAAGTCAGCCTTTGAGTCTCAGAGTCGATTTTGAAGCTACTGATTCTTGATTGGTGTCGACATGACACATAAAGGAATTGCTCATCAGGCGATAGCTTAATCGCAGCTGCGGCTTCTCCCTTCTCCATATTAGGCAATGCATCAATCTCTTCCACTACATTCCAAATGCCTAAAACCTTTTCCAAAGTCAGCAACGTTTCAGAGAGTTCACAGACCACATAGGCTCTGTCTTCAGCTTTGTTAAAGATTAAATGACGAGGTCCATTGCCGGCGGGCACCTTAATAGACTGCATTGGCTCATCAAGGAACTCTTCTTGCTCTTCATCAAAGCAATAGAAGTTGATGCGATCGGTGCCGAGATCGACAGTCACAAACTGTGGTGAGTTTTGTAAGAACAGGCATTGATGGGCGTGTGGGCTAGTTTGTCTCTCTTTGTTTGGCCCGGAACCAACCATCTGGATTGTTTTGAGTCGTTTATCGATGCTGCCGTTGATACTTAAGCTAAAAATATCGAATGTGCCTGATGAGTATTGCGACGTGATAGCAAACTTATTGTGTGGATCTATCGCGACGTGACAAGGGTGATCTCCCGAGATGAGGCTTGTATTGTGTGTTAGCTGTGAATCAACATTAGGTATATGAATGAGCTGGGGCTGTTTTTGCTGGTCCACTTCCGATGCAGTGTAGATCCCAGTCTTTGTTACAGTAATAAAAGAGGGGTTAGTACATTTGATGATCAGCTCTAGAGGTAATAGTTTTCCTGTTTCTAGATCTAACTGAGTTTGATAAACACCTTGGCTTTTACTTGGTGTATCTGTGTAGCAACCGATCGTTAAGGGGAGGGGTTTCATAGGCTAGTCATACTCAATTAGAAAATGGAGCTGACATTGTCTTATAAAATCGTATTAAAAGTGAGGTTATAGAAGAGAATACTTGGTGACTTGGCTAGCAGATTTGCATATTCCAGATAAAACAAAGCCCAGCTAAAAAGCTGGGTTCTATTTAATAATGGTGCGGTCGGAGAGACTTGAACTCTCACACCTCTCGGCGCCAGAACCTAAATCTGGTGCGTCTACCAATTCCGCCACGACCGCAGCAAATCTTTATAGTCATACTGAATATTGGTGATTCAATAAAACGTTGTATAAGTGGTGGCTACTGCGGGATTTGAACCTGCGACCCCATCATTATGAGTGATGTGCTCTAACCAACTGAGCTAAGTAGCCAATAATAAATCTAATCGATTCACTATTTGTTCTCTAATGAAAGAGAAATAATGGTGCGGTCGGA